>JAAYLD010000047.1 GCA_012522015.1 Clostridiales bacterium | reverse complement strand
TCAAGTTTTAACATTGACGGAATTCCTTTTGTGTATGAGTTCCCTGCACACTCTGTCAACATCTTCAGAATTCCAATCATATAAAAAAGCACCGCATAAACTATCAAAATAAATACCGGGGAGCAAACGCTCTTCGGTATTTTTTTACTATATATTGCGGTGTCCTGTTCACATATGCGAAATATTTTTGTTATATTATATTGTTTTACTAATAAATAATATTCACGGAATAATATCCACGGAGGAGCACCGTTGAATGATATAGTATTAGGTGAAACTGTCATGCGAAGCGGTCTTATGCTTGCTCCGATGGCAGGTGCCACTGACTGTTCGATGCGCCTTGTATGCCGTAGTCACGGCGCACCGTACGCTGTCACAGAGATGGTATCCGCGAAAGCTCTTGTACGGCATGATAAAAAAACAGCAGAAATTGCTGCTATACACGAGGGCGACTCGCCAATTGCAGTCCAAATATTCGGTCGTGATCCCGCTGATATGGCTGAAGCTGCACTTAGAATAGCCACTTGCGATTACAACGGATGTAAAACACAAATAAAACCTGCTGCAATAGATATAAATATGGGCTGCCCTGTCCCTAAAATAGTAAAAAACGGCGAAGGCAGCGCTCTTATGCGCGAACCGTTGCTTGTTTACAATATTATATCAGCTTGTGTCCGCGCTCTGGACTCGTCCGGAACGAACGTCCCGCTTACCGTAAAAATCAGGGCAGGATGGAATAATAACCGCAACGCAGATGAGATTGCAAAAATAGCCGAAGCTGCCGGCGCTGCCATGATATGTGTTCACGGCAGGACGCGTGAAGCTATGTACGCCCCGCCAGTTGACCTTGACATTATAAAAACTGTAAAAGAGTCAGTCAGTATTCCTGTAATCGGAAATGGTGATATTAGGTCGGCCGATGACGCGCTCCGCATGATCGTATATACAGGCTGTGACGGCGTTGCTATCGGACGAGGAGCGCTCGGAAATCCGTGGATTTTTGAGGAAATACGTGCTGCGATGTCTGGCGTGCCATATGAGCCGCCAACCGCTATGCAGCGTGCTGAAGTGGCATTACGTCACTTGGATTTAATGATTAAATTAAAGGGTTCCCGTACAGCGATGCTTGAGGCGCGTCGTCATTTATGTTATTATATTCGTGGTGGACACGGTTCGGCAGCATTGCGCGCCGCTATAATGAAATCAAGCGATTTCGATGAAATGCGCGCTCTTATACTTGAGTTTGCGAAAAACCGCTGACCTCTCGTCCAAAACCCATCTTTTAATTTAACACTTTCGGAAAGGGGAAAGCCATCTCCAACATTATGAAATTAAATGATTTGCAGGAGCACGGCCATAAAATTGGACGAGAGCATGATATTGATAATAATATAGCAGAAAAATCAAACGCTGATTGTGCTGTAAACACAAATGAAGGTGATGTTTACCTCCTACGTGCTGCCGCGAAGGGTGATGCAGACGCATTCAGCACTCTTGTCCGCCGTTATGAGAAATATGTTTACAATATAGCTTATATGAGCTTGCGCGACAAACAAGACGCTCTTGATGTTTCACAGGAGACATTTATAAAGCTCTGGCGTTTCGCTTCAGCTTATAGAGGTGATTGCTCTGTTTCGTCATGGATTTTCCGCATAACACGCAACAACTGCGCCGACTTCGCACGAAAACGTCATGGCAAGACAACAATTTCCCTCACACAGCGGCAAGACGATGACGACGATCGTGAAACGGAAATTCCGGAGGATGATATAACATCACTTCCGGAATGTGAGGTGGAACGGCGTGAGCTTGCTCATGCTGTGCGTGCAGCTATCATGCGTCTGCCAGATGATCACAGAGAGGTAATAATCCTTCGAGATCTCAACCAGCTTACATATGCCGAGATAGCTGATGTTCTCGGAATTAACGAAGGAACCGTAAAAAGCCGACTTTCAAGAGCAAGGCAAAATTTAAAAAAATTATTAGAGGACGGAACTTTCCGTAATTATATTACGTCAAACAATATGTCGGAATAGCTCGCGTTCGGCGCATGTGGGAACATAAGCTGTTATGAGTGACACCGAATCGCAACTATTTGAATTATTACCAAAGGCGGCTGGTATCATGGAAGAAAAACTCCGCAGTAATGGCTGCGATAAATACCGCGAACAACTATTTGATTATATAGGCGACGATGAGTTGCGCGGAACTGATCAATATAAAGAAAAATGGGGTGAACTTGAGGAGCATATCGCTTCATGCCCTGCATGTCATGATGAACTTAATGCTTGCAGGTGCCTTGTCACGTCAATACCAAATGCTGCTTTAGTCCCGCCCCCGGAACTTTACAATAATATCATGTCCACGGTAAAAGCTGAAGCGCCCGCAAGACGCCGCGCTGCTCGATTTGGCACCCTTCGTTATGTGGCACAAGCAGCTGCTGCTATTGCAGTCATATTTGGCGTTTATGCGGCAGTCCGTATGACAAACTTACTCAACACCAATAATCTTTCAATTAATAAAAGTAAAGAAGATTCACTGCGTACTTCAAATAATTACCTCGGCGGACATGATGATGAGGGATTTGATGATTATCAATATGAACATGCCCTTGAGACGCCCATAAATCAAGAAACATACAGTTCGCCTTGTTCCGACAGCTGTGAAGTAGACGATGAATGTGCCACAACTGGCGTAGCTGATGACATTAATGTTATCGATAATAACCAAAATATTTCAAATGAAGATTCATACGAACTTGAAGAAATAGATGATCCGTCAAAAATGCTTCTACTGAATGATGTATATTTTGGTACTGACACATTAATTGATACAAATGACCAGTCCCAGGTCAGCGAGTTTGTCGACAGCTTAAATCATTACGCTGCCGTACAGTTTGAAGCTCACGGTGGTAACTACGCTGCAAGCTATTGCTTTATTGCTTATGTTGCTGACGCTTCTCTTGATCTAATCGACAATATCTGTAATGAATTTGGCCTCTCATCCACAAATGGTGAATACATTATTACCGATTATGACGAAGATTTGGCGAAAGACATCTTCTATTGTTTCCGCAAAAACGGCATTTCTTTCTCAACGGATCTTATCGGTGATGAAACAGACACCCCCATGGCGCTTGCCGTATTTGTACTAAACGAGTAATTATACACTGTGGCTAATTCTTATTTAAACTGATGCTCGCATTGTCAAATTTCAATATACTGTCAGCTGGCTATATACTTTTCTCATGCCTCCCGCCCGCACGACATTATCTCCTAAAAAATGATGTCGTGCGGGCGTTTTTTTGCGCATCAATTCTTTACTTAATCAATACCTACATTATACTTTTTCAAATGTTACGCCATTTATTGTGTTATAGTAAAAAAATACAAGTTAATTCACCTAAAATGTTTATATTTTGTTAAAAATTATCTTAAGATTGATATTGACATTCATTAGACCGTGTGTTATAATCATGGTAAAGGATATGGATAGGCGTTGATTTCATTTCTGTTGTAAACTTTACCTGCATATGATATTATAGATATATTGATAACAGGTAAAATTACACGCAAAAGTTTTTGTTTTGCAGCAATGCATTCACTGCATCATATCGCCCTTTCCTTTCTTAACCGCACAAGATGATGCTTTAATAACGTGACAGAAACAACAATAAGGAGGACTGTATGCTCGAGTATATGCCATACATATGGACGGCGGTGCTTATCCTATGTGTCCTTGTGGAAGCTGCTACTGCAGGACTAACGGCGATCTGGTTTATGCCCGCCGCGCTTATATGCCTCATTCTCTCCATCATCAATATCGGCATTGGTGTGCAGATAATTCTTTTTATTGCCATCGGTGCGCTTATGCTCATACTATCAAGAACAGCGTTTAAGAAGTTTCTACGGAAAACGAAAAAAACACCAACAAATGCTGACCGCTTTATCGGTCAGACAGCGCTCGTCACTGCTACAATCAATAATGAGCAACCAAGCGGAGAAGTTCTTGTTGGGTGGCAACGCTGGGCAGCAAGGAGCGACGATGGTTCAATTATACCGGAGGGTGCATCCGTAAAAGTCATACGCATCGAGGGAGTAAAGCTTATAGTGCATGCCATAAATGCTGCTAACGAATAATAAAAAGCGAAAATTAGTATAAAGCAACTTCATTACATCGCTATATCTTATCTGTATCCTCCTATGTCATTTACTATTGGCTATTTATCCTTAAATCGTTCACCAAAACTCCTATGTAGAAGCCTTAGACAAAAATTAAAAATATATATAAAGGAGAAAAGACATGAAGCTAAGCTATGTTGTTGCTGCCACAGCTTCTCAGTTCAACGGTGGCTACATTGTACTTGCTGTTGTTGCTGCAATATTATTTATCATAATAATAAGCAACATAAAGATAGTACCGCAAGCTCGTGCATGCGTCATTGAGCGTCTCGGCCGCTACCATACTACTTGGGAAACAGGCATACACTTCAAGGTGCCGTTTATTGACAGAATAGCAAAAAAAGTTGTCTTGATGGAACAAGTCGCCGACTTCCCGCCCCAGCCCGTTATAACTAAGGACAACGTGCGCATACAGATAGACACAGTCGTGTTTTTCCAGATAACAGACTGCAAGCTGTACGCATATGGCCACATTAACCCTATATCTGCAATTGAAAACTTGACGTCAACAACCTTACGTAATATTATAGGTGAGCTTGATCTTGATGCTACATTAACCTCCC
>JAAYLD010000046.1 GCA_012522015.1 Clostridiales bacterium | reverse complement strand
GTTATTGAGGAGTTCCTTAAAGACGACGTTCAGTTCATACTTCTTGGCACGGGAGACAAAGCACTTGAGGACTTTTTTACCTCTCTCGCCTCTCGCTACCCCGGTAAGGTTTCCGCACTGCTGCAGTTCAATAAGGAGCTGTCAAAGCAGATTTATGCCGGTGCCGACATCTTTCTCATGCCGTCAAAATCCGAGCCGTGCGGGCTCTCTCAAATGATTGCGTCGCGTTACGGCGCCGTCCCCGTTGTCCGCGAAACCGGAGGGCTTTATGATACAATAAAGCCGTATGACCCCGAAAATGAAAGCGGCAACGGCTTCACATTTACAAATTATAACGCGCACGATATGCTTAACACGCTTCGCGCAGCGACGGCTTTGTACCGCGACAAAGACCGCTTTACAAAACTTGTGCTCCGCGCGATGAAGTGTGATTTTTCATGGGACTCATCGGCAAAAAAATATATGGAGCTGTATAAGAATCTTCCCCAATAAAACGCAAAGGATAATAAAATAAAAATGGATCCCCTAAAAAGCATAACTAAAAATGAAATAAAGGAAGCGATTAAAAGCAAGCTTTCACGTTATTTCAATACAACACCTACTGATGCATCGGAGAACCAGATATACAAAGCAACTGTTTTAACAGTGAAAGATATACTCACATCGATGCGCGCGGAATATAAAAAAGACATAAAAAAAAGCGAGGGCAAGCGGGTTGTCTATCTCTGTATGGAGTTTCTTCTTGGGCGCTCGCTTCAAGTCAATCTCACAAACCTTGGAATTGTCGATGAATACAGAAGCGCCCTACGCGAGATGGGTTTTTCGCTTGATCATTTATACGAGCTTGAGCCTGACCCGTCGCTCGGCAACGGAGGACTTGGCCGCCTTGCTGCTTGCTTTATGGACTCGCTTTCGGCACTTGGTTATCCGGCAAACGGGTATTCCATATGTTATGAATACGGCCTTTTCCGTCAGAAAATTGTAGACGGGGAGCAGATTGAGCTTCCCGATGTATGGCTTCCGGATGGCGAATGCTGGCTCGTCCCCCGCACCGACAAAACATATATCGTGCGCTTTGACGGGCACATCACCGAAAACTGGCGCGGGGGCCACTGTGACATCATACATGAAAATTACACCGAAGTACAGGCTGTTCCCTACGACCTCATGATTTCCGGTGCTGGCAGCCGCGCCGTTAACACCCTTCGCTTATGGCGTGCACGCGGCACAAACCAGAATTTCAATATGAAGCTATTCAGCCAGGGCGAATATATCCGCGCTATGCAGCAGAACACAAGCGCCGAGATCATATCAAAGGTTCTCTACCCCTCTGATGAGCACACGGAAGGAAAGCTCCTGCGCTTGACGCAGCAGTATTTCCTCGTCTCCGCGTCGCTGCAAAGCGTCATTGCCGACCATTTTGCCTTATATGGCACGCTGAACAACTTTGCCGATAAGGTGGCAATCCACATAAACGACACGCATCCGGCGCTCTGCATTCCGGAGCTTATGCGCATTTTGCTTGATGTCTACTCCTACTCGTGGGAGGATGCGTGGAACATCGTTACGCGCACTATCTCGTACACGAACCATACTGTAATGCCGGAAGCGCTTGAGACGTGGAATGAGGATCTATTCCGCTTGAAACTGCCGCGCATTTATATGATCATCTGCGAGATAAACCGCCGTCTTGGTGAGGAGCTGTGGCGCGCTTATCCCGGTGACTGGGAGCGCATATCGCAGATGAGTGTAATCAGCCACTCCCAGATTCGCATGGCAAACCTGAGCGTCTATGCTTCTCATAAAGTCAATGGCGTGTCAGAGCTTCACACACAAATATTAAAAGATACCGTATTCCATAACTCCTACAAATACACCCCCGAAAAATTCATAAATATCACAAACGGGATTGCTCACCGCCGCTGGCTTTGCTGTGCGAACCCTGAGCTTGCCACACTGCTTGACGAGACAATCGGCCCCGAATACCGCTATGATTCGGAGCGTCTTTCCGATTTTGCTAAATATTCAAATGATAAAAACATTCATGAGCGTCTATCAGAGATAAAACAGCACAACAAAGAGCGATTTGCAGAGTATTATTACCTTAAAACAGGCATAGCTCTTAATACGCACAGCATATTTGATGTGCACGTCAAGCGCATACATGAATATAAGCGTCAGCTTCTTGGCGCCCTGAAAATAATCGCATATTACAATGAGCTGAAGGAAAATCCAAACAGCTCTCTGCCGCCACATACTTTCATTTTCGGAGGGAAAGCGGCGCCGGGATATTATATCGCAAAGGACATTATTAATTTAATCTGCGGTATATCAAAGGAGCTTGAACATGACCCTCGCCTGCGCGAACGCATGCGCGTCATATTCATCGAGGATTATAAAGTCAGCACAGCCGAGATTTTGATGCCCGCTTCCGACATATCGGAGCAGATTTCGCTTGCCGGTAAGGAAGCAAGCGGTACCGGCTGTATGAAGTTTATGATAAACGGCGCGCTTACAGTCGGCACGCTCGATGGCGCAAACGTTGAGATGCGCCGTGCCGTGGGTAATGACAATATCTACATTTTCGGGCTTCGGGCGAACGAAGTGGAGGAACTCTGGCGTCGCGGCTATGAGTCGATTGCTTATTACAACAGAAGCGAACGCCTGCGCCGTGCTGTCGATGCGCTCACAACCGGGTTTAACGGTAAGCAATATACGAATATAATGCACTATCTTTTGCTTGGTCACGGCGTTGCCGACCCGTATATGTGCCTTGCTGACTTTGATTCGTACACATCAGTTTGCAGAAAAGCTGCTATTGATTATGAAAACAAGTCTCTTTGGTATAAAAAAGTTGTTATGAATATAGCCGGAGCTGGTTATTTTTCCGCTGACCGCAGCATTCGCGAATATGCAGAGAAAATCTGGGGCTGCAAGAGCATTTACGGAAAATAAACCTCTCCACTCTCATTATTCGACAACCGAAAATCGGGTGAAAATATGTATTTTAACGCTACTACCTCGCCTTGCTTGCGCCCGCTTATTGAGCGACTTATACAAAAGTCAAATGTAAAAAATGACGATAGCTATTATCCGACCCGTCACGGTGCTTTCACGCCTGACGCACAGCTGCAGTTTGATGTACATATACCTCGCGCGATATCGCCCCGGAACGTTCGTATGCTCGTATGGCCGGAATACGGCGGCACCCCTATTGTTTACTCGGCATTTTGGCAGCGGCTTCACCTTGGACGCGACGTTTTTTCGTGTAGGATAAAAGCTTCTGACATCGCATCAGCGTTTGGCTCTGATGTGGGTCTCTTTTACTACCGCTTTGAATTTACAGCCTACGACGACTCATCGCTTGCTGTTGTACAGGGTGAGGATGGTGGCGCTGTCCTCATACCGAGCGAATACAATTGCTGTGCGTTTGCTCTCACAATATATAAACGCGCTTACCCCGCACCTCGCTCGTGGTACGGCGGGATAATTTATCATATTTTCGTCGACCGCTTTGCAAAATCATCGCGCCACAAAGTAAAGCCAAAAGACTACGCCGTGATGAACGACGACTGGTACTATGGCATACCTCAATTTGGCGAATATCCGGGCGCACACGTCGAAAACAACATGTTTTTTGGCGGCAGCCTTTGGGGCGTTATCGAAAAACTTGATTACCTTCGCTCCCTTGGCGTAACGTGCATTTATCTATCGCCTGTATTTGAAGCGTACTCAAATCACAAGTACGATACAGCCAACTACGAGCGCGTTGATTCAATGTTCGGCGGTGACGAGGCGCTCGCTGAGCTTTTCCGTGAAGCCGAAAAGCGCGGCATTGCCGTTATCCTTGACGGGGTTTTTAACCACACCGGCTCCGACAGCCG
>JAAYLD010000045.1 GCA_012522015.1 Clostridiales bacterium | reverse complement strand
TATGGTTATGGCTATGGATATGGTTATAGAAAAGGCGGCTACGTTTATGGCAGCAAAGAATATGCACGGCAAGAGAGCGTTGACCCATCCGGCACAAATAGCACCAACAATATAAAGGTACAAAAAACGCAGCAGACACTTGAGGCATAAAAAATCAAATAGCATATCAAATGCAAAGGCTATAAAAGTACCGGAGAAAAATGAAACATTTATTTCAATATTAAAATAAAAATGATAGACATACATTCTCATTTTTTGCCCGATGTTGATGACGGCGCCGCAAATCTCACCGAAGCTGTTGCTATGGTACGGATGGCGGTCGCAAACGGAACGAAGCGTATAATTACTACGCCGCACTTCAACGTAAACTCACCCGGAACGAAAGCAGGACTTGACTTTCGGCGCGATGTATATCAACGCTTCCGTGAGGCTGTCACCTCGGAGAAATTGCTGGTTGATGTGTACTTTGGGTGTGAGTTATACGCGGCGTCAAACACAGATTTTCTTCTCGAGCATGGCATTTATGCGACGCTTGCCGGGAGCCGTTATCTTCTTGTGGAGTTTGACTTTTCTTCCCGCCCCGAGTACATACGCGATGTGCTTGCCTCGGTGGCGGCACGTGGACTGATCCCTGTGCTCGCACATCCCGAACGATACATCCGAATACAGGCAGATCAGCGCCCCATATATGACTGGGTATTGTCAGGTTGCGTAATTCAGGTTAATAATGGCAGCTTAGTGGGCGAGTTTGGCCGCGATTCATTTTTATGTGCTAATTCTCTTATGCGTCACGGTTTAGTTCACGTTGTTGCAAGCGATGCCCATTCGGCAAGAGAACGCACGCCGGATTTATCTCGCGTTTACTCATTCATCGCTGAAAATTATTCTCGTGAGATGGCTGACATGCTTCTCAGTATAAATCCAGGGCTTATTATTGATGATAAACATATAAAAAAAGCTGCGCCAAGACCCTATTGAGGTCACGGCGCAGTTTTTATGTCTATGTATTGTGATGCGGTCACAAACAAAAAAGAAAGTGTCCAATAAAATATTTAAAAACAAAATAAATCATAGAAAAAATTAGCATAAAACCGTGTAAACATAAGGATAAAAGTAAAATTATAATTTTACGTGCTGTCGCCACTCAAAGATTAACAGACGCGATAGCAGCTATAACACGATAAATAAAAACGCATGGACTGAACATTATTAATAATAAGCGTAGAAAAAAAGTTAAATTGGGTAAAATGGTTAATAATATCGACTGTAAAGGGGAGGTTGATGTTATGAAGAAGTATGATGTTATAATACTTGGCAGTGGCTCAGGGCTCGTTGTTCTTGAGGAAGCAGTTGCAAGCGGGAAAAAGTGCGCAATCGTTGAAAAATCAAAGTTTGGTGGGACATGCCTTACAAGAGGGTGCATCCCTTCAAAAATGCTTGTTTATCCGGCTGATTTGATACGTGAAGCCGAGACTGCATCGCGTATAGGGTTAGAGTTCTCGCCGCCGCGGCTTAATTTTAAGCGCGTTGGTGAGCGGATGTGGTGCCAAATTAATGTAAGCTCGAGTATTGAAGCAAGCCTGAAAAGGCAGCCGGGGGTTGATGTTTATAAAGGAACAGCGGAGTTTACAGGTCCCCGGTCGATTGTCGTTAAAACCGATGACGGCGGCACATCTGATGAGCTTACGGCTGACATTATCGTAGTTGCCGTGGGAGTCCGCTCCTTTATTCCGCCAATCAGCGGGCTTGAGGCGGCGGGATATATCACATATGAGTCGTTTTTCGGACCTGCTTTCCCGGATGAGCCGTGGGAGAGCTTAATAATCGTCGGCGGCGGTGCTATTGGCGCGGAGTTTGCACATATATTCTCCGCATTTGGCACGAAAGTGACAATTGTTGAGATGAAAGAGCACATAATACCGACAGAAGATGAGGAGATCAGCTCATTTGTTGAGCGTCAGTTTGCAATGGCGGGCATAAGTGTGCTCACAGGCGTTCGCGCAGTGTCGGCGGGATTAAATGATACGGGTAAAAAGACGCTTAAAGTTGAAAAAATAAAAACCGGTGAAGCTGTGACGCTTGAAGCAAGTGAAATATTTATTGCGTCAGGTGTACGCCCGAACACAGACCAGCTCCGCCTTGATCTTGCCGGGGTAAAAACCGACTCCCGCGGTTTTATCATTACGGACGAGTATCTCGAAACATCACAGCCGGGTACATACGCAACAGGGGACGCAAACGGCAAGTATTTATTTAGGCACACGGCAAACTATGAAGCGTCCGTTTTATGCGAAAACCTCTTTTATGGCGGCAACAGACGCGTTTCATACGACGCCGTTCCGTGGGCGATATTTACACACCCGCAAGTAGGGCATGTGGGCTTGACGGAGCGCGAGGCGCGCGAGCGCGGCTTATCAATTGGCATTGCTCGCAACAGATATTCGGAGATTGCATCAGGTATTGCGATGGGATATAAAAGCGGTGCGCCTGATGACGGGTTCGCTAAAATAATCCTTGACCGCGACATGAGAGTGCTTGGCGCTCATGTTGTTGGACCTAATGCCGCAACCCTTGTGCAGCCGTTTGTATTTATGATGAATTCGGGTGTCTCGTACAACGAATTGAAGTCTGCGTGTATAGCGTCCGGCGGCGATACGGAGTCTTGCAGCAAGTTATTATCCCTCTGCCCTGAAGCTGGAACTGTAAGACCTGCACTTAAATCAATGGTAATACATCCGTCGATGAGTGAGCTTACTGTTTGGGCGCTTGGTTCTGTCGAGTGGGATAATAGTTAAGAATATGCTGAAAATATTTATTGAGTGCAAATCATTACTTGCAGCTTTTTGAAAAAATGTATAACAAATAAGGTGAAGACTAAAATTAATTAGGTGACTGTTCGTTTATATTATAAAAAATAAAAGGGGTATTTATATGCCAAACTTTCCGAATCCTTTTCAGGGGAATGAAAACCGCAAAATGTCAAAAGCAGAGCTTATCCAAGCGCTTCGCATTGACATAGCAGGTGAGCATAGCAGGTGAGCTTGAAGCTATATTTCTTTACGACGCTCATGTGCTTGCAACAGACGATCCGGTAGCAACGAAAGTGCTTGCAGATATTCGCGACGAGGAAAAAGCGCACGTTGGTGAGCTTATGTCGTTACTTCGTTACCTTGACCCGAATGAAGCTGAGCTCTTTGCATCCGACGAGGGCGAGGTTAAAGAAATGCTTGAGGAGCTGGGAATCACCTAACCGATGTTATCTGGCTCAAGCGCTTGCAGCCCGGCATAGTCAGGCTCAAATCCGGGCGTGCAGCTGATATTGTATGCGGACGCTATACACAGCGGTTGTGTTAGGTCGTCTTTGTGCTCGTCGTATCGCAGCCGCACACAATGGATCTTTCTTTAGGTGTTGATTTTGCTGTTGTTATTTTCAAAAGAAGCGTTGAGAAGTATTTTGTTTTATCAGGCACGCCGAAAGAGGAAAATAGCGCTTAAGTAAAAAATAATAAAGCACAGGTTTTTCTGCAAAAAAATTATAAACGCAGTAAAACCGGTGCTTTTTTCTATAAAATTCAGCCTGCTGTGATATTATTCACACTCACATTTACTAAGCAGCTTTAGCATAAATGATATGCTTTCCTCAAATTTTACACCATACCAATGAACTTTCTTATCGTCCATCGTGCGGCGTATGCAGTCGACGGTATAATCAACGGCTACCTCAAGCGCGCGCTGCATTCCAAGCCCAAGCGTAAGCGCGCCGGCAAGAGCAGAAGTGAAGATATCGCCCGTCCCGTGGAATGCAACGTCGATATTCTCATTGAAATGCTCGAAATATTCACCTGTTTTAGAGTCGTAAGCAACGGCACCCTGATGCTCCCCGTCATAAATGATACCAGTGACGACGGCTGTGGGACAGCCAAGGGCTGTGAGACGACGTAAAAGGGCGTGTATGTATTCTTCATCATAGCCAGCGGCTATGTATGGTTCGTTAAGCATAAAAGCAGCCTCTGTCAGGTTTGGAACGATGACATCAGCTTTACCGCAGAGCTTTGTCATTTCGGCGGCATACTCAAGCGTGAAGCCTGTGTAGAGTTTTCCGTGGTCGGCCATTACGGGGTCAACGACGCGAAGCATCCCCGGGAATGTATCAAAAAAGTCGGATACCATTCCTATATGCGAAACGGAGCCAAGATAGCCGGTACTTACGGCATCAAAGGTAAGGCCTTCTTTTTTCCAATGCTCAATAATTTTCGGTATATCCTCCGAAAGGTCGCGGAACGTCCAACCTGAAAATCCGCTGGTGTGTGTCGACAGTATAGCTGTCGGTATTGGGCATACCTCAAGCCCCATTGCCGATATAAGCGGCACAGCGACAGTCAGTGAGCATTTTCCAAAGCAGGAGAGATCCTGTATCGTTGCGATTCGATGTTGTTTCATGATTCTTTTCCGCTTCTTCCATCAAAACATTAGTAGTTATGAGGCGTTTGGCGCCAAGTTATGAGATGTGAACAATTATACCACAAAACTTTATAAAAATACACATAAAATTAGAAACTTAAGTTATTTTATTGAAACTTCATATATATTAGCATTTGCTCGGGAGTTTTTTTTGTGTTATACTAATAAAGACTTTTGTAGTGTAAGATCGCACATAGATGCGGTTAATTTTTTGCAATAATATTCATATCATTAGTGCTCATACATTATGCAGCGGAGCGCGACATATTGCGGCTTGATAAATATATCTCTGTATCTGCTGCTCTGACCCGCAGCGAAGCACAGCGCGCCATTAGGGGCGGGCGCGTCGCTGTTAATAACACCTCTGTTCGCGACCCTGCAGTACACGTAAGCGGGGACGAATGCGTGACGCTTGACGGCGCTGTGCTCACTTACAGTGAGTTTATATATATAATGCTTAACAAACCCGCCAGATACATCAGCGCGACGGAAGATGAGCGCCCCGGCGAGCACGTCGTCACCGATCTTTTACCGCCGGAACTATTACAACGAAAGCCTTTCCCTGTGGGAAGGCTTGACCGCGACACTACAGGCCTTATTATCATGACAAACGACGGTGTTTCAGCTCACCGTGCGCTCTCGCCTAACAACCACGTCGAAAAAACTTACCGTTTTACATGCACACCGCCGCTTACACAAAAGTCAAGGGCGATGCTTGAGAGCGGCGTTGACATAGGTGAAGTTGATTCGCTTGGGCGAAGGCTTTTAACGGCGCCTGCCATAGTTTCAACTGACTTTTCTGGCAGCGAAGGGGAGATAACCATAACAGAGGCAAATTTCATCAGATAAAGCGTATGTTTGCCGCAGTCGGCAGCAAGATAACGTCACTTTCACGTGTGAGCTTTGCCGGCATTACGCTTGATGAGTCGCTGCCAGTCGGCGGATGGCGTTATCTTACGCCTGAGGAAATAGCAAAATTCACATCAGCCGGCAAAAGTAAGGCGGGCAAGTAAACATTTCTTGATAAAATTGAATAAATGCTATACAAATATTAATGGAGTCAGATACTATCAATGGACATTGTAAAAACCGCAGCAGAAGAGTTAAAGATTAAGGAATCGCAGATTGCAGCAGCGCTTGAGCTGCTTGACGCGGGCAATACAATCCCGTTTGTCGCCCGTTACCGCAAGGAGGTTACAGGAGGTCTTGACGACACACAGCTACGTGATTTGTGGGAGCGCGTTTCTTACCTTCGTTCGCTTGAAGAAAGGCGCCGTGAGGTAAGAGACCTCATTGAAGCACAGGGTAAGCTGACGCCTGAGATAGTAGCAGCGCTGGAGCGTGCTACAATTTTAGCCGAAATTGAAGATATATATCGTCCGTTCCGGCCGAAGCGCAAGACAAGGGCATCTGTTGCACGCGAACGCGGGCTTGAGCCGCTTGCCGCTCTTCTTATGGAGCAGAGAGCATCATATGATATACCAATTGAGGAGATAGCGGCGCAGTATATCGACGCCGAGAAGGGTGTTTCTGACGCGGAAGCGGCGCTTGCTGGTGCGTGCGATATTATAGCTGAGGATATATCGGATAACGCCGAATATCGACGCGTGCTGCGCGATATGACACGCGAGCGTGGCATTGTAACCGTAAAGAAAAACGAGACTAAGAGCAAAAAAGAAAAAGATAAAGAAAACGCAAGCGCGGACGCAATGACAAGCGATATCGGCATCAAAGAGAAGAACACGTCTGATGTTTATGAGATGTATTACGATTACAGCGAAAGTGTGGCTCGCATAGCATCTCACAGGGTTCTTGCCATTAACCGCGGCGAGCGTGAGGGAGCTTTGAAAGTTTCTTTGTCAGTTGACAAAGAGGCTGTACTTTCGTTTTTATACTCACAAATTATATCTAAAAACGACAGCCCTGCCCGCAAGTACATCACTGCCGCCATTGACGATAGTTATTCGCGTCTTATATCACCATCCATTGAGCGCGAGATACGCGCGGAGCTTACCGAAGCTGCCGAAGAGGGCGCCATAAAGGTGTTCGCTGAAAATCTGCGCCATTTACTTATGCAACCGCCGATCAAGGGCAAGGTTGTGATGGGGTACGACCCCGGTTACCGCACGGGATGCAAGCTTGCTGTCGTCGATGAAGTAGGGCGCGTTCTCGATACTGCTGTTATTTACCCGACAAAGCCGTATGAACGAATCGAAGATGCCAAGAAGATAGTAATATCTTTAATAAAAAAGTACAATATAAACATCGTTGCTATCGGAAACGGCACGGCATCGCGCGAAAGCGAACGCTTTATCGCCGGAGTTTTGCGCGAGATTCCCGAGTCCGGTTGTAAATATATAATTGTATCGGAAGCGGGCGCATCTGTTTATTCGGCATCAAAAGCCGGCGCCGAAGAGTTCCCCGATTTTGATGTTACGCAGAGATCAGCCGTATCGATTGCAAGACGACTGCAGGATCCGCTTGCGGAGCTTGTCAAAATAGAGCCGCGTTCGATTGGCGTCGGTCAGTATCAGCATGACATGAAACCGGCGCGCCTTAACGCTGCTCTTAGCGGTGTCGTCGAGGCGTGCGTCAATGCTGTTGGTGTTGATGTCAACACAGCATCTAAGCAGCTGCTTTCGTATGTTGCAGGCTTAAATGGAACAGCGGCAAAAAATATTGTCAAATACCGCGAGGAGCATGGAGCATTTCCGTCAAGGGCCGCTCTGCTTTCCGTACCTCACGTCGGCGAGAAGACTTTTGTTCAGTGTGCGGGCTTTTTGCGAGTGCTGGACGGCAGCGAACCTCTTGACGCGACAGGCGTACACCCCGAATCATACGAAGTCGCGCGGCTTCTTCTTAAGAGGTACGGCTATACGGAGAATGACATAAGAAGCGGGGGTGCCGTCGGTCTTCGTCAAAAAATTGAAGCGGAAGGAGCGGCAAGTGTATGTACTGAGCTTGGTGTTGGCGCACCGACGCTAAATGACATAGTAACGGAGCTTGAGAAACCCGGGCGCGACGTGCGTGATGCTGTTCCGCCGCCGATTCTGCGTGAGGATGTGCTTGAGATAACGGATCTTCAACCTGGCATGTCTCTTATGGGAACCGTAAGAAACGTCACAGACTTCGGTGCTTTCGTTGACATAGGCGTTCATCAGGATGGACTTTTACACATCTCTGAGATATCGGATAAATTCATCCGCCATCCCTCCGAGGTGCTTGCTGTTGGAGATATTATAACTGTTATGGTGAAAAATGTTGATGAAAAAAGAGGTAGAATATCTCTTACATGCAAGGGAATAAAAACATAATTTTTAATATATTAAATTGTTCATACAGTGTTAATAAACAATTTGTAAATGATTTTTTGTTCATTATGCAAAATATACAAAGGCAATTCTAAAATTTTGGGAAAAAACTCTCTTTCAAATATGAGAACTATTTGATAGAATTAACACTGTTAAAAATGCTATGCAGCGAATGTCGTTCCGCCATTAAAACCGATGGAAAAAGCCACCGCGGATACGATTTCATAAATTCTTAGGAGGATTATACCACATGGCAAGCTTATCCATGAAGCATCTTTATAAAAAATACCCAGGCGGAACTTTGGCAGTATCTGACTTTACGTTGGAAATTAAGGACAAAGAATTCCTCGTTCTCGTTGGACCGTCCGGTTGCGGTAAGACTACTACTCTTCGTATGATAGCTGGTCTTGAGGAAATTACTGAAGGCGAGCTTTTCATTGGTGACCGGCTTGTTAACGACGTAGCACCGAAAGACAGAGACGTTGCGATGGTGTTCCAGAACTACGCTCTTTACCCGCACATGTCCGTCTTCGACAACATGGCGTTTGGACTAAAGCTTCGCAAGACGCCGAAGGAAGAAATCAAGCGCAGAGTCGAAGAAGCTGCTCGCATACTCGATATTACGCACCTTCTCGACAGAAAGCCAAAGGCTCTCTCCGGCGGTCAGAAGCAACGTGTTGCTCTTGGACGTGCTATCGTTCGTAACCCGAAGGTCTTCTTACTTGACGAGCCGCTCTCCAACCTTGATGCAAAGCTCCGTGCGGCGATGAGAACAGAGCTTACAAAGATACATCAGAGAGTTGGAACAACGTTTGTATACGTTACGCACGACCAGATCGAAGCTATGACGATGGCTACACGCATCGTCGTTATGAAGGACGGCCTTATCCAGCAGGTTGATACGCCTCAGTCTCTCTATGATAACCCCTGCAACAAATTCGTTGCTGAGTTCATAGGCACGCCGCAGATGAACTTTATTGATTGCACCCTCGTTCGCAAGGGTGAGGACGGACACCTTGTATTCGGTTCAAATTCCATAAAGCTTCCACCCGAAAAGGCGAACAATCCCGCGCTCAAAGATTACTACGGCAAGGAAATCATCGCCGGTATACGTCCTGAAGCTATCCACGACGAGCCTATGTATATCCAGCAGTGGAGTGATAGCGTTATTAACGCTGACGTTGAAGTTACAGAGCTTATGGGTGCTGAGATTTACCTCTACCTCGTGTCAGAGGAACAGAAGCTTACAGCTCGTGTTTCTCCACGTTCAACGGCAAGAGCTGGTGACGTTATCAAGATTGCTCTCGACTCATCAAGAATACATGTCTTCGATAAGGACACAGAGCGTTGCATAGCTCACTAATTAAAGCGAAGTAGTAGTTATTAATTGTGCGATATTAAAAAAGGGGACAGGGTATTTAAGGCCTGTCCTCTTTTAATTAATTTAATAGTTTTCATAAATTTAAGCGATTAAAAGCAACGACAAGCGGGAGAACGGCTTAACACCGTTCTCCCGCTTATTAGTTTAACATTTTTTTAGTTGACTTTCGCCACATATTCGATTGCTGTGACGACACCATTTTCAATTATCACGTTTAAGATGGAATTGCCACGGATGAATCTATATGAACCGTTGTCAAGTCTGCCATCCTCGCCATAGATTGAAGAAACTTCAGATTCTGTGGCACCGATAAAAAGCCCTTCCGGTGTTTCAACAAGATCGTCAATTAAGTAGACGGAGTAAATACAGCGCTCAGCACCATCCTCATAAGCGGAAACCTCAAAGCTGCCGTAATTATAGTAATAATCGTTGCCCTGAAAAGCGCACGACGGTTTCTCATACGTCGAAGACGGCTCGCCAAGGGCAGCTATAATAGGATCGGCCGGCGCGTGCATAGCGATCGTGACGCCGTTATAAACGAAAACGAACTCTTCGTCGTTGTTATTTGCGGTATCGTTGCCAGTACCATTCTCTTTAGTATCGGATGATATGATGGGAGTAGTTGTTGTTGTATCAGTGTCATCACCGCCGCCGCATGATGCAAGCGCTAGGGGAAATGATGCTGCAAGTGTAAAAACAAGCAAAAGCGATGCTATCTTATAACAAAGCATCTTTTTTGAAAGTAATTTCATTATTTTTTAACTCCTTATTAGGTGTTGCGTAATAAAACATACGAATACATCTTACTTTGCTTTATCATTCTTCTTTTGCAGCGGCTCCAAAGTGAATAAGACGTCCATATTCAGCAAGCTCAGCTTTCTGAGCCTCTATCATGTCATAATAAAATTTGACCTTATCAGCCCACACGCTCTCGTATTTAGCATCTCCTCTGTGGTCGGTGAGCGAATACTTTTCAGTAAGAATGCCGCCGATGTATTCGGTAACTTTCTCAGCGCCCGTAAGGTTCATGTGCATTCCGGCGTCAAATGTATCAAGCTTATAATCGATGTCGATTTCATCAGCTGCAGCTAAGACATTGATGTAAAGCAGCCCGTTTTTTTCAGCGTAATCGACGACTTGAGCGTCCCATTCATCATACCAGTGAGGTACAAGTGACGGCGCCTTCATAAGAACAAGTTCTATCCCTTTTTTACGGCAGAGTGCTAAAATCTTGTCGAGATACTCCATCGCTCTTGACCCGAAGGTGTAGTCTGAAAGCTTACGTACGGTCGGCAGAGATTCGACGGGTTTTATATCGACACGCATGTAATAGCCGTTATGCGTAACCTTATCTTTTTTGTATAGGTATTTGAAATCATCGGGCTCAAGGCTTGACCAGCGGGAATGGAAGCGAAGAAAAGGAAGGAAGTATTCAATAGCGGACTCGCCCTCTGTCATCGATGAGAAGACAGCTCCGATTTTATCAAAAGAAAATCTCATTCCGTCAAGAGTTATACGGTTGTATGCTTCGTTTTGCGGCTCATTATACATGAGTGAGAGGACATTGAAAACAACAATGTCAGGCGTCTCATAACGAAGCGTGTCGCGAAGAAGGTAATAAGACTGCCATATAAGCTGCTGAGCGCTTCCACGCACAAAGCTTGTCACGCCGTAGTTTTCCCATAGGTAAACGGGCGAAATATTTGAAAACACTTCACAGTCACCGAGAAAAACAGCGTCGTGATCAGTCGTTTCTTTATAATACTCGGCGATGAAAGCGCCATCAAGCGGGCCCGACATATATTTCGGCGTAAGTAAGCGATTCAAAAAGTCTATGATAAAGATTAGTACTGCCACAGCTAAAACTATGGCAGATATGCGTTTTATAATTAAACTTTTGTTTTTCATCATAGTTAGTACTGCGTATATATGAACTGCGACGAATCGTAGCCTATGCCATAAACGCCAAAGACGGCGGTGACAAGGGCAAGCGACGCGAAGGTGGCAAAGGCAGCGACGGGATGGGCGGCAAGGCGTTCGCGTACGCTCTTTTTAATCCCGGCGACGCTTACAGCGAACATGAGAAGAGCTGCGGCAGCAACTATAATGTAGTCGGCTGCTGAAAGGCCAAGCTTCAGCATTGACCCATCGACAAGAACACCCCAGTTGCCCTCGGTGAACATTGACACAAGAGCTCTTATGGTTGTGCCAACGCCTACATAGCAGTCGAACATTCGTATCATCCCCATGAGGAAAAATGTACGCAGCATCATAAAAGCATGGTACGGGCGTTTATTTATTAAATGAGTTTTTTTGTGAAATTTATCGTAAAGCGGTGTAAGCTCAGATGAAATTAAAATGACAATGCAGTTCGCCATACCCCACGCAATAAAGTTCCAGCTTGCACCATGCCAAATCCCTGTGACAAACCAAACTGATACCGTCGAGACATATACGGGGAAGCGCCGTGCAAAGCCCGCGCCGAAAACAGGACGGGTTTTTTTTGTAAGGCGAGTGAGCGGCCCCCATATGCTCATCGGATAAAACACATATTCACGGAACCAGTCGCCAAGGGTTATATGCCAGCGGCGCCAGTATTCAGCAACTGATTTAGAAAAGTAAGGGCGTATGAAGTTTTCCTTCAAGCGGATACCAAGCGCCTCTGATATGCCCATTGTGATGTCGATGCCGCCGGTGAAGTCGGCATATATGCGAGCAGCATAGAGGATCATGGCGGCAAAAACGTATGTGCCGGGGTACTTGTCAGGTGATGCGATAAGGACCTTCAGCGGAATAAGGACGCGGTCAGCAACAACGAGCTTTTTAAAAAAGCCCCATATTATGCGCTCGATACCAAAGGCAAAAGCTCGCCCACTGAATTTAGTCGGGACAAAAAGCGTGTCCTTGACATCGTCATACCGGCTGAACGGGCCAAGCAAAAGTTGCGGAAAATATGCGATAAAAAGGGCAATATGAAAGAAATTTTTATCCGCCTGGTATTTACCGCGGTAAACGTCAATGACATATCCCATCGACATAAAGATGTAAAATGATATGCCTATCGGCAGTGTGAGCGATAAAAATGTAATCTCCCCCCTGCCGCCGAAAAGCGAAACTATACTGTTTATATTGTGGATTGTAAAGTTTGCATATTTGAGAAACGCGAGAATGCCGAAGTTTGCTATTAAGCAAAGCGACATTATAAGGTACGTTTTCTTCTTAACTGCCTCACGCCGCGCTTTTTTCTCATCTCGCGAAAGCTCTTTTTTGTGCGCTTCAATATATGCGGTGTTTGCTTCTTTGCGTGCAGAAATTAAGCGTGCTGATATGTAAGTTGTCAGAGCGGTAAATGTAATATAAACGATTTGAAGCACACCGTATGAAGCGTAGAAAAAAAGAGAAAACAGAAGCAATACGGGCTTTTGCACCCGCCTCGGCACTACATAATACGCTGTGAACAACGCGGCAAGAAAGGCTATGAAACCATACGAGGTGTAGAGCATGTCCATCTCCGTTTCGGGGAGTTGTGACCCTGTAGGACGGTTTGTTTCCGCCCGCTCGTAAAGTATTATATACGGGCAGGCGGGCACCTCTTTGAATGTACCGCCTCAAAAATCGATTATTCGTCAAGAAGCTCGCTTACGAGCGCCCAGATGGCTTCAGCCGAATTAAAATTTTCGGGTGTGATGCGGTCGGCTGTTATCTGGACGTCGAATTCCTCATTAATCCGTGCTATTATCGACACAATGTCAAAGGAGTCGAGGATGCCGTCGTCGATCAGTGTATCGCACATATCAAAATTGACGTCGGGATGAAGCTCTGTTAGAATGTCGATTATGGTGTCCATTTAGATTCCCCTGCTATGTTGATGTAATTTATATAATAATGCTTTTTGTGAACAACTATACCTTACCGCTCTCATAAAGTTGAAGAAGAGCCACACGGTCGCGTTTTCCGCCCGGAGTAAGCGGCATCTCATCAAGCTTTATTATAGTATTCGGCATCATGTAGCGCGGCAACCGTTCCTTAAGAAAAGTTGTGACATCAGATCGCTCCGGTGCGCCTGTATAGAATAAAACAATGCGGTTGTTCTCATTATCATATGTGGCGCATGCGCTTGTAACACCATTCATTGGCGAAATCGCCATTTCAATCTCGCCAAGTTCAATTCTGTGGCCCATATGCTTGATCTGGTGGTCACGGCGCGACAGGAAAACAAGGTCTCCGTCCTCGTTATATTTACCTATGTCGCCGGTTTTATATATCAGCTCGCGAAAATGCGGCTGGAATGGATTTTGAACGAAAGCTTTGTCCGTTTGCTCCGGATTGTCGTAATAACCAAGCGTAAGCGGCGTTCCCCTGATACATATTTCGCCCTCTTCTCCCGGTGCTGCAAGACGTCCGTCCTCCGTTATAAGAAGAATTCCTGTGTTTTTAAACGGGCGCCCGATCGGTATCATTTCATCATCCCCAAAATCGCGCGTGACACGGTACCAGCAGCTCATACCGGTCGCTTCCGTCGGACCGTAAAGGTTGAAGAAATCAGCATTCGGCAGAGCGGCGCGCCATATGCGAAGCTGCGCCGGCGGGAAAACTTCGCTCCCAAACGCTATCGTATGAAGGGAAGACGGTACTTCGCTCGCCAAAGCCCCGGTTGATGAAATCATCGTCAGGGCCGAAGCGACCCAGCAGATTGTATTGATGTTGTGATCATTTATAAACTTTATGAGCCGGAGCGGAAACATAAAGTTTGATTTTGGTATGAGGTATGTCGTCGCACCAAACTTAACCGTCGGATAAAGTTCTTTCAGGCAGGCGTCAAAGTAAAGCGGCGACTGGTTGCCAAATATGGTATCCTCGGAAAACCGGAGTGCCTCTGAAAGGTTTTCAATATAATCAATGACGGAACGGTGACAAGCGACAACGCCTTTCGGGATACCGGTCGAACCGGATGTGAAAACTATATAAATCGGGTCCACATCAATCGCGCGGCGCCTAATATCATTAAGGGCGGCATCATCAACAGGCGTTGATGATGCCTCGCTATATAAAACGACGTTTGTATCTACGCCGCACACGGCTCGAGCCGCGCTCTCAGTCCTTTCATCGCATATTATAACACGTGGACGCACAGTTTGCAGTATGAGAGAAAGACGAATGGGCGGCATTTCCGTGTCAAGCATAACGTAATAACAACCGCCGAAAACGGCGCCGAAAAAGGCGGCTACAGCGCGCGGATGCTTGTTCATTAAAACAGCGACAGGCTCACCGTATATGCCACAAGCGGCAAGGTATGAGCCTACGGCACGTGCTTCAGAATAAAGTTCGCCGAATGTTAAGCCGTCGACGCCGTCAGAAAAAGCAAGCTTATTAGGAACGCGCCGGCATGTTACATCAAGATATTCAAGAATGTTAGTTTGCATTTTTTACTCCGTTTCGCAAATGGAATATCTCCACTAATCATCACGGCAAATGACAGCTAAAAGTCAATCAGTTGTAGTATGAAACCTCCGAGCGTGCTGGATATTTTGAGTGGTCAAAGCGGTAGTAATATTCGATATCATATTTCTGGCAGAAAGCTTCAAGCTCTGCATCAGTCCGCATAAAGCTGTCAAATGGGGTGTTTCTTGAGTGCCAGCAGGCGTCAAAATGGTAATAACCACCGCCTATGTCGACAAGGTTCCAGAAGTGCATAGCCTCGTTTGAGTAGCGAAGCCGCTCTATCATCATATTTTTTATTCCGGCAATATTCAATAGCGCCTGAGATATAGATGCGTATGTTAAGCAGTCTCCATTGCGAAGCATAAAGCCGTCATAGGCTGCTTGCACCCAATCATCGGTGTCAACAGAGTCGGAATAAGTGATATTGTCATGAGTCCAATCAAAAATTGCACGTGCAAGCTCCCACAGCGTCATTGATTCATCATAAATAGAATTGTAAACTTCTTCAGCAAGGGCGTACATCTCCTCCTCAGTCGCGCTTGGTTTTTCAACGACACGTACGATGGCTCGCACGATTGTCGTGTTACCCGCTGAGTCAGTAGCGCTGTAAGTTATTTCATATTCGCCTACTTTTGACAGGTCGACACGGCTGTTGTCAACTTTAAGGGATATTTTTTCGCCGGAATTGTCGGTTACCGTGACTCCTTTTTTATAAGAAACTGTGCCCCCTACAACAACCTCTATATCTTTGACTCCGCTGATTACGGGAGGTTCGTTGTCGATATTGCAGGTGGCAAGCGATTCAATCTCGGTGACATTACCGCCCTCATCAGTGAGGATAATGACAACAGGTATTTCGCTTGTTGTGTCAAAGTCATAATTCTCTTTGAACGCACATATCACTGTCGTGGCATCGACGACGTTTTTAACGAAGTCTTCTGGCTTCGGTTTTTTAGATTTGTCTGTGATATAGACTGTTGAGGGTTCTGCTACAGGCGGTATCGTATCGCGAATAATAAGAGTTGTGTAATAAGGTGTTCCGTTTACATTTACACCGACGCGATATGAGCCTATGCCAAGGGTATAAAGCGTGTCGACATCCTCTATGAAAGCGGTGACATTGCCAACAGCACTTACTACGCGCTCGTCAAGAAATTGGTTGACAGCAATATTTGTAAAGCCGGCCTCAAGCCGCACAACATCGCGGACGAACGAGCGAACTGTATATTTACACTCATATGTTTTTTCGATCTCATTACCCTTGACAGTCACATGGACGGTGTAAGTGCCAGGGGTTGAAGTGTCGATCTCGTCATCAATTGTCGCCGTGTATTTCCCTTTTGCAGAAGCGGCGACCAATATAAAGTCTTCACCGGTCAGTGTGTCGCCTGGGTTTACAGATGGCGTAATGATTGTATATTCACTGGGGGCTGCAGAAGATGAGCAGCTATAAAGAGAGCCCGCAGCAATAAGCAAAAGTAATATTAATACTGTTGAAGTAATTGACGAAAAGGTAACGGAAAAACGATTTTTTCGCACTTTATTATCCTCTCGTTTATCGCGTTTATGTATGGATGTTTGTGATGTTTATGTATTGTATAAAGTCAATTATAACCATTATATTTATTATATTATGTCATATTTTTAAACTTTCCCGCATCATCATACGGACATAACATTATAACACGAAGGCGCGACGTTGTCACTACTATTACATCATGATATAGTTTCCTTCTCTTATACCTTAATGTTTTGGCTGCTTTTAATAGTTAATATATTATTATATAATTGTTATACAGCTGTGAATTATATATTCATTTATGTTTAGACGGTGTATGCGTTGAAAGTGTTTCAATTATGGGATATAATATATTGAAAAATATAATTTTTAAAATAAGTAAATAAGTTGATACAAGCGCGGGGAGTTGTGCCGCGGGCGCTTTTTATGCGCTATTTTGTATTAAAGCAGTAAAAATAATATACCAGTATATTAAATTATAATAAGATGGTGCATTAAATTGGGTAAATTCAGACAGGATAGAATAAACGACGCTGTTGCAAACGCGATGGCGGAAATACTGCGCGGAGTAAAGGATCCGCGCGTCGCGGGCAGTTTTATCACCGTGACGGGAGCACGTGTTTCACCCGACCTAAAACACGCAAAAATTTACTTCTCGTCACTTTCCGGTGACCCGGTGGAGATAAAACGTGGCCTTAAATCAGCCTCGGGCTATATCAGGGTGAAACTGGCAGAAGAACTTAATTTGCGCATGACACCGGAGCTTACCTTTGAGGAGGATGACTCGGTAAAGCGCGGCGCAAGAATCGCCTCAATTTTGCGCGAAATTGAGTATACATCATCCGATGAGGCACAAAGTGACGACGTTGAAAACGAATCTGATAAGGATTAAAGTGGTAAGTAAAGTATATGAATATTGAAAATCAAACTGCTCATGATATGTACCGGCAGCTCACCGTAGGCGATGTATGCGACATCCTCACGGGTGTTAAGATAGCTGATATATTAATACATGTAAGTCCCGATCCCGATGCTGTCGGCAGTGCGTTTGCCCTTCGCGGTATAATGGAGAAGCTCGGCTGTGACGCGCGAGTCATATGCGCCGATGAAGCGTCGGAGATGCTTAATTTTCTCACGCAAGGCATAAAAATATCAGCGGAACCGCGCGAGGGAGCGTCACTTATAACAGTGGACGTTGCCTCGCCGGATCAGCTCGGACACCTGTGGGGGATGGCATCGGGGCGCATTTTACTTATGCTTGATCATCACGGAACGGGACAGCCGTTTGCCGACGGCATAATTGAGCCGAATGTATCAGCAACAGGTGAAATTATATTCAAGATTGCACGCGAATTTTTGCGCCGCGGGGCATTTGAATCGCTGCCGAAGCATATCTATACAGCTATATATGCCTCAATAAGTGGTGATACGGGCAGTTTCCGTCATTCATCAACGACAGCCGAAACACATAAAATTGCGGCAGAGCTCCTTGAGCTTGGGGCAGATGCGCGCCTTTGCGCGCGAAAGATACACGAAGAAAAGCCGCTTAGCATGATAAAGGCGCAAAAGGTAGCGATAGACAATATTATGTTGACGGAGGACGGTAAATTTGCCGCCGCTGTTGTTTCGCGCGACAAACGCGAGGCTGCCGGTCTCGCATATGCCGATTTTTCCGAAATCTCTGACCTTATGCGCTCCATTAGCGGCGTTCTTGTCGGCGCGTCGATAAGAGAGGTCGATACTGAGGGTGAATGGCGCGTTTCAATGCGGTCCGTTGAGCCCTTCGACTGCTCCAGAATATGCGCACGTTTTGGCGGCGGCGGTCATAAGCAGGCAGCAGGATGTATGATTGTAGCTGATAGCGCTGCCAGTGCTTTTGAGTTGATTCGCTCATCTGTCATGGATGAAATTAAAAACTGCGAAGGCTACGCTGCTACCGGCGGCGAAATTCAAGGAATGTAAAATGAAAGAACCAACTGTCAGTGTCAGCGAACCTTGCGGTATTGTCGTTGTCGACAAACCGGCGGGAGTGACGTCTCACGACGTAGTCAATATAATGCGCCGCACATACGGCACGCGCCGCGTCGGACATGCGGGAACGCTTGACCCGATGGCGACAGGCGTTCTTATTGTGCTTGTCGGACGTGCGGTAAAAGTTTCGGAACACATCATGTCGGGAAAAAAAAGATACTCGGCGACGCTGCGCCTTGGTGTTGAAACCGACACAGAAGATATAACGGGCACCGTTGTTGCAGAATACAAGGAAAAGCTGCCCTCTTTTGATGAAGTACAAGATGCCTGTCGCGCTTTTTTAGGCGAATATATGCAGACGC
This sequence comes from Clostridiales bacterium, assembly GCA_012522015.1. Classification (GTDB taxonomy): domain Bacteria; phylum Bacillota; class Clostridia; order Oscillospirales; family CAG-272; genus DTU064. The sequence continues at coordinate 4,467 of JAAYLD010000045.1, read as the reverse complement.
CGCCTATGTACAGCGCGCTAAAACGCGGCGGGCAAAAGCTTGTTGATCTTGCGCGCCGCGGCGTTGAAGTTGAACGCACCCCGCGCCCTGTTTACATTTACTCTATTAGTGCGGAATGCACAGAAAGGCCGGACGAGTATAAAATCGATGTTTTTTGCTCCTCCGGTACATATGTGCGCACACTTTGCGCGGATATCGGCCGCCGTCTCGGCTGCGGTGGCTGCATGAGCTCTCTCCGCCGCACGGGAGTCGGGAGCTTTGATGTTTCTGATGCAAAAACACTTGATGAGATAGCGAGCGATCCTGCAGCGGCCCTTTTGCCAACAGAGGCGGCGTTTACTTCGCTGCCGCGCGTGAGTGTTTCGCCGGATGCCGAGCGTAAAATAAGAAACGGTGTTGCCGTTTGGGTTGAGTCGAGCGAGGTTAGTATTGATAGGAGCAACACTACATTGAGTAACAATGATAACAACGGTGGCAGCGGTGAGCTTGTCTGTCTTTATAATGAAGCCGGCGCATTTTTTGCGCTCGGGGAAATTAAAAGGGACAAAATTAAGCTGAAAAAACTTATTATATTATAAACAGTCGAGCATGAAAAGCTACATTAAGCTGCAAATTTTAATGCTAAAGATAGGAGACACTGTCCTGTGTCTCCTATCTTAATTTTTTGCTGAAAAACGGCGTTATATTACTTTTTGTCGACGCCTGCGATTTCGCGGAACTGCTTAATAGCGGCTTCAAAGTCGTCGATAGCGTCTTTTATTACATTGGGCTTTGTCAGGTCGATTCCCGCGACTGCAAGGCTGTCAAGTGGGCTCATCGAACCGCCAAGCGACAGGAACCGCAGATACTTTGCTATATATTCATCACCACGCTCCTCAATTTTCTTGACGATACTAGATGCGGCGGATATGCATGTCGCGTACTTATAGACGTAGAAGTTCATATAGAAGTGCGGAGTGCGCATCCACTCAAAGGCGATTTCACGATCACAGACGACACGCTTGCCGAAATATCTCTTTACAATTTCATAGTATTTGTTTCACAAAAGCTCTTTTGTCAGCGGGTGGCCACTGGCGGACATTTCGTGCATATCGCGCTCAAACTCGGCAAACATCGTCTGCCTGTAAAGAGTGCCTTTGTATGTCTCCATCACCTGATTGAGAATATTAAGCTTTTCATCATCGCTCTGTACCTCGCGCAGCATCTTGCGTGCAAGGAGCAGTTCGTTTACAGTTGACGCTACCTCAGCGACGAAAATTGTATATTCAGAGTTTTGCGGCTCGTTATTTTTGCGTGAGTTATACGAATGCATGGAGTGGCCAGCTTCATGGGCAAGAGTAAACACATCGTCAAGCTGGCTTGTATAGTTGAGCAGGATATAAGGCTTTGTTCCATAACAGCCGGAGCTGTAAGCGCCGCCGCGCTTGCCGCGGTTCGGGTAAACGTCAACCCAGCCGCCGTTTTTGATTCCGTCTTCAAGTGTTGCGGCATAATCGTCGCCGAGAATACGAAGCGCGTTTATTGTAATATCCGTAGCTTCTTCAAAGGTGTACTCCTTGTCGATGGAGCCGACGAGAGGCGCGTAAATATCATATAAGTGAAGAGCGGAGAGGCCGAGCATCTCGCGCTTCAAGTCATAATAACTATATAGAACATCAAGGTTTTCGTTTACAGTCTTAATAAGGTTATTATAAATTTCCGGCGTTACCTCGTCCTCGAAAACGGATGCCTGAAGGCTGCTTTCAAATCCGCGGACTTTTGCAATGGACACTTTCTCCCTTACATATGCGTCCATTAGTGATGCAAACGTGTTGCCGAACTGATCGTATGTCTCGTACAGTTTTTTGAATGCCGCACGCCTTATGCGGCGGTTTTTGCTCATCAGGTATACGATATATGTCGCATCCGTCAGGCGGACTTTTTTGCCGTCCTCATCGATAATAGTCCCGAAGCGCAAATCGGCATCTTCAAAGATAGACTGTATGCGGCTGTGCGACCCAAGACTACCTCCGATATCGGCAAGAAGTTTTTTCGCACTCGTCGGAGAGCGTGTAAGGATGGCGGCGGCGTGCAAGCTCTATCATGCGTGCAAAGGAGCAAAGGCGCGTCTCTTCTTTGTACCAGCCGCTCAGAACATCGTCGTCAATTTTTATAATCGACGGGGTGATGAAAAACGTCGCAGCACGAACTTCGTTAAGTAGGTTGACTGCACGTCCGTACAGCGTCAAGTATTTGTTATCTGATTTGTCCGTGTCGGAATTAAGGTGCGCGTAAACGTAAAGGCGGCCGACTAAAAGCATGATTTTTATATAGTCGCTAAGGGCTGCATAAAGGCCAGCAGCGCTTTTTGCTATTGTAGCTTCATGTTTTGGATAATCAGCGATAGCAGCCTTTGCGCGCGAAAAATCGGCTTCAAATTGCGCCGCATCCGCGTAAATCTCCGTTAAGTCCCATTTATATTTCGCCGGTATATCGGCTCGCACGTCTGTCATTTTCACTTTTTTATATCGCACTCCATTTAAACAAAATAGTATTTATTTTTGATAACGATTATATTGCCATAATGCTAATGTGTCAATACACCTTCCTTGACTATAATCGCAGATTATAAAAATATCAAAGCAGGATGAACAGAACCAGTGCAAACAAACAATGGTTTTTATGATTATCTTAATCGGATGGATAAATTTACAAAGGATCTGCTCCTCGCCGGAAGAATACGGGGGTGCCAAGAAAGCTGCGGTATGACTTATGGCTACATACAATAACCAAAAACAATTCTTCGTGTTATGTGAATATACAATTTTTTATTGCAGCTAAAAACAAAACTGACTCCGCATAAAATGCGAAGCCAGTATGTCGCTTAATAATTTAATCTTGTCCACAATAGTGTGCTTTTTTATAATGTCCGCACAAACTAAAGCTGTTCAATGGAAACTTAGCTTTTTGTTTATATCTATTTATAAAACCGTATTCTCTACACCCGTGGAAAAATCAGAGCCATCAGCTTAAAGCTCACCGCCTCCTGAAATATCACATGGGCGCAGGGTTCCACAACCTTCTGTTTATTTTTTCGGTTTTGCGCGGAAGAACAGCGCGGCTATATAGCCGAAGCAGAGAGCGGCAGCAATACCGGCTGAGGTGGCCGAAATGCCGCCGGTCAGAGCACCGAGCAGGCCTATTCTGTCAACGGCATCGCGGACGCCGGCAGCGATATTATAGCCGAATCCTGTGAGAGGTGTTGTTGCACCGTTGCCTGCAAGCTCAACGAGAGGGCGGTAGACGCCGACGGCATAGAGCACGACACCGGCAACGACATATGAAACAAGTATGCGGGCGGGGGTAAGCCTTGTTTTATCTATCAATATCTGGGCGATGACGCAAAGAAGACCTCCGACAACAAAAGCCCATACATAATCCATAAGTGTATCCATCTTCAGTATCCTTCTAAAACAACCTTTAAGCGACGATATGGACTAAATGTCCGATACCCGGTATTGTATTACCCTGTTGAACGCTTGATGGGCTCATAAGAGCACCTGTCGACATAACCAATACATCACGCAGCTCACCGGCTTGCATTCGAGGCAAAATGTAAGCGGCAAGAACAACGGCGCTACATCCGCATCCCGAGCCGCCAGCATGCTTGTCCTGCCCCGTGCGGTCGTATATAAGAAGCCCGCAGTCCTGATGAACAGTGCCAATACTATACCCTTCCGCTTCCATAAGTTTTCGCAAAATACCCGTTCCTTCGTATCCGAGGTCACCGGTAACAATCATATCGAAGCTCCCCGGGTAACGCCCTGACTCTTTGAAATAGCGTATAAGCGTATCGGCAGCGGCGGGCGCCATCGCAGCGCCCATGTTGGAAATGTCATCAATGCCCTTGTCAACTGTTCTGCCGGGGAGCACGTCGGTGATGTATGGAACACCGTTTATTTGGTCAGAACCGATTATAAAAGCGCCGGCGCCCGTCACCGTCCACTGTGCTGTGGGCGCTCGTTGCCCTCCATATTCGACGGGGCTTCGGAACTGGCGTTCAGCGGCGCTGTTGTGTGAGCTGGAGACGGCGGCCGCGCGCCGCGAAAAGCCTCCAGCGCAGAAAATTGATGCAAGAATCAGCGATTCGGTACACGTAGAGCATGCGCCGTAAAGACCGAAATACGGTATATCGAAAGAAGCAAGGCCATAGTTTGACGCGACGCACTGGTTTTGTAAATCACCAGCGAAAACAGCATCGATGTCATGCTCATCAAGTCCGGCTTTTCTCAACGCAGTAGAAAAAGCAAGGCGCTGCATTTCGGCTTCGGCCTCTTCCCATGTCTTTTTGCCGAATTCATCATTCTCATCGACAACATCGAAACGGTCGGCAAGCGGCCCGTTTGCCTCGTGGCCTCCGGCGACGGTCGCATAGCCTGCAAAATACACAGGCGTTGGCAGTGTTATAATACCCTTTTGTCCTTTTGC
>JAAYLD010000044.1 GCA_012522015.1 Clostridiales bacterium | reverse complement strand
GCGTTGCCGTGGTCGGCTGTGATTACTGCGACGCCGCCCACTTCGTCAATAACATCAAGTATACGCTTCAGCTGTAAATCAAGCGCTTCAACACCGCAGCGTGTTGCCAGATAATTGCCGGTATGACCCACCATATCGCCGTTCGGGAAGTTAACGCGGTAGTAATCGTATTTGCGGGAGCGTAAAGCTTCAATGAGAGCGTCCGTTATTTCAGCGCACTTCATCCACGGGCGCTGCTCAAATGGCACTATATCAGAAGGTATCTCAACATAAGTTTCAAGTTTTTCATCGAATTTGCCGCTGCGGTTTCCATTCCAGAAATACGTGACGTGCCCATATTTCTGTGTTTCCGATATTGCATATGAACGGATGCCCGTTCTTGCAAGGTATTCGCCCATTGTGTTTGAAATTTCAGGCGGCGACACAAGATAATTCTTCGGTATGTGGAGGTCACCGTCGTATTCCAGCATTCCGGTATAATAAACTTTCGGTACGCGCACGCGGTTGAACTTATTGAATTCATCACCGCCCTCAAACGCTTTTGTTATCTCTATTGCGCGGTCACCACGGAAATTGAAGAATACGACGCTATCACCGTCGTTTATCGTGCCGACAGGTTTACCATCCTCCGCAATGACAAATGCGGGAAGATCCTGGTCAAGCACCGGGGCTTCAGCGCGGTATGCAAGAACGGCTTCACGAGCCGACGCGAACTGTCTCCCTTCCCCAAGGACATGACAGCGCCAGCCGCGTTCAACCATTCCCCAGTTGGCCTCATAACGGTCCATTGTTATGTTCATACGCCCGCCGCCCGATGCTATCTTAACATCGAATTCAGATGAGCGCAGCTCGGCGAGGTATTTTTCAAAAGGATCGATATATTCAAGTGCTGATGTTTCGCCAACATCACGCCCGTCAAGCAGAATATGGATGCGGACTCGTCCGACACCCTCGATTTTTGCCCTTTCAATCATCGCCTTGAGATGATCTATGTGCGAATGGACATTTCCATCTGAGAAAAGCCCGATGAAATGAAGCGTGGAGCTATTATTCATCACATTTTTTATAAGGCTCTGCCATGTTCCAGATGAAAACATGCGTCCCTTTTCTATAGATTCTGTTACAAGCTTTGAACCCTGCGAAAAAATTTGTCCTGCTCCAAGCGCGTTATGCCCGACCTCGGAGTTACCCATATCTTCATCGCTCGGAAGCCCTACGGCTGTTCCGTGCGCGCGCAGCGTTAGGTGGGGATAGTTGCGCAAAAGATTGTCAAGCGTCGGTGTGTATGCCTCGGAAATGGCATTGCCCTCACCAGCAGGCGCAAGCCCAATGCCGTCCATGACGATGGTAAGGACAGGACCGTTCGTACCAGCAAAGTTTTTTAGTTTTCTAAGCGGCTCCATTTAATATCTCCTATTTGTTTTATATAACTTATTTACTATGTCCTTAGTGTTTGCCCACTACGTGTTTTATGAGTACCATCATGTTATTATACACAATAATGCTCCCCATGAAAAGAAGGCAAAAAAAATAATTTAACATTGAGAATGCTAATTTTACTCCTGTGGTTTGTCGAAAAAAGACGTAATTTGTTTGATGTTGCTTTTTTTCGACATTCGTGTTATTATTTTATTTAATATATAAATTAATTTTATTATTAATTAAACAATTACAAAACAACAATATGGGGGCGTCAGCAATGCATAAGGAGCACCGTGAGCGTCTAAAGAGAAGATTTTTGTCGGAAGGTCTTGACGGGTTCGAGGCATGTAACGCTCTTGAGCTATTTTTATTTTTTTCTATTCCGCGCCGTGATACAAATGAGCTTGCCCATAGGCTTCTTGACCGCTTTGGCAGCTTTTCCTCTGTTTTCGACGCGCCATACGAGCAGCTTCTGACTGTTGGTGGTGTTGGCGAACACACAGCGACTATGATAAAGCTCATTCCACAGCTTTTTCGTTATTATATCACCGATAAAAATTCACCGCGCGAAATCTACGACACATCACGTAAGCTTGGCGAATTTTTCATCGGAAAATTTACCGGTGAGACGGTCGAAACCGTTTATATGGTTACACTTGACGGCCGCTATCGCATGATAAACTGTCAATGTCTATGCCGTGGCTCTGTAAATTCATCACACATAACACCGCGAATGTTAATTGAGCAAGCACTGCGCGACAGCGCTCCGATGGTTGTAATCGCGCACAACCATCCGGGAGGGCTGCCAATTCCGTCATCAGACGATATTGCGACAACACGTGTCATGTATGAGGCGCTCGCAGTTGTTGACGTTTGCCTGCTTGAGCATTTTGTAGTTGCCGGTGATAAGTATACTCCTATCATGTCAGGGCATATGGGGAAGCTCGGCCAGCAAACGCTGGATGAGAGTAAATACAGTTATTTTTATAATGAAGCATAATATAAAAGGAGACATTATGCCCCGACGTTTAAAAAAGATACTCCTTGTCATAATAACAGTCGGACTATTATTTGGAGCCGCTTTTTCTACAATAGGCATAAGCGTTATTACGTCAACGCGTGATAGAATCATCTCGGCAGAGGATGCCTTGGCGCTCGAGGACATTGACTGCATTATCATTCTTGGAGCTGGTGTCCGTGATGACGGATCGCCCAGTCATATGCTTGCCGACAGGCTTTCGGTGGGGGTTGATCTTTATATGGCCGGTGTCTCTGGTGTAATCCTCGTTTCTGGCGATCACTACAGGAAAAACTATGACGAGGTAAACCCAATGCGTAACTTCTGCATTGACGCCGGAGTACCGGAGGATGATATTGTAGCAGATCACACCGGAATATCGACGTATGACAGCATCTGTCGCGCAAAAGAAATCTTTGGCGCAAAAAAAGTTATAATTGTTACTCAAACATACCACATGTACCGTGCGCTTTACATTGCTGGCAAGTTTGGTCTTGACGCGTATGGAGTAACCTGCGATCTCCGTCCATACCGTGGGCAGATATACCGGGAGGTGCGCGAATTCGGGGCACGTGTAAAGGATTTCATATATACGACATTTAAGCCGGAGCCTGTTTTCCTTGGCGATCCGATACCGCTGCCAAGCAGCAGCGATGTCACAGAGAGTTAACTTAGAATGTTTGGCATTATAAGTAGATGTGGGGTTTATAATAAAATAACATGAATTTTGATTTGAATTATTGGCGGGTTGGAAACCGAAAGCTCTCCTTTACCGCTGCTATTATCATGGTAGCTTCCGCTGTCGTTCGCACTTCATACTTTATATCTTCAGATTTGACAGTGTTTACGGCGTTTGAGCTTGCAACACAGCTTGTTCTACCGATTGCCTGTAATATAATCTTTGCCTTTGAAATTTATTTTTTAAGAGATAAAGCACTCTGAATTACATGCATACCCGTCGCACTTGGTTCTGTTTTTATCATCATTAAAAGCATCATGTATTTCACTCCGCTTCATATGGCTCTCTGCTGTGTGCTTTATACAGGTGCATTTGTTCTTTGCACGGCTACTGTATGTGGTTTGATACGTGTTACTACGCTTGTCAAGCTCGTATTTGGGCTGCCGTTTATATATCATATATTCGTTGAGGATCTTCCGGTGCTTATTAAAAGCAATCCACCCCGAACAGCAGTCGAATGGCTGCCGGAGATATCGGTACTTTTAATTATACTGTCACTTCTTATCACTGTTTGCTCTTTTGAAAAGAGAAAAGTCAGCGATAATGCTCGATTCGTATAGTCTGCATATAATTTCTATATGCAACTATAAAAAATACAGCAGAATCTCTAATTTGGCAAAGCTATTTTTTCGCAATATTCTGTATGTTTATACCTTTTCCCGTATAAAAAACATATCATGTAATATAATTAATATTTTTCCTACTTAAAATAATATGTTTCGAGTTGTTTCGATTGCTTAACCGTTTGTTTACAAGTTATTTATTTAAGATTAATTAATAACTTCAGTCTTGTGTTATAATTGCCATATCAGAAGATGAAGGGGGGCGCTTGTTTTGACTGTATTTAAGCATGTTTTCAAACGTTATGAACGCAAGTACATAATTACCCCGGAACAATATGAAAGCTTAATGACCCCTATATCAGAGTATATGAGGGGCGATGAGTATGGGCGCAGCACTATCTGTAACATTTATTTTGATACACCATCCCATATGCTCATACGAAATTCTATCGATAAACCTGTATATAAGGAAAAACTGCGGCTGCGGAGTTATGGGGTGCCGGATCAAGACAGCAATGTTTTCATTGAGATAAAGAAAAAGTTCAAGGGCATCGTATATAAGCGCCGTATAAATATGTCCTATAGGGAGGCAATTGATTTCCTTTGTCATGGGGTTCCCCCAAAAAAGGACACCCAAATTACGCGCGAAATAAGCTGGTTTTTGAATTTTTATAAAGATATCGCGCCTGCAATGATAATTACATATTATCGTGTTGCCTTTTTTTCTAAAGACAATCCGAACATGCGGATTACATTTGATGAAAACATTACATGGCGCAACTGGGATCTTGATCTTACACTTGGCGTTTACGGAAACAGGCTCTTACTCGATGGATATCACATTATGGAAGTAAAAATCCCCGAGGCCATGCCCCTTTGGCTTTCTGCAAAACTTGATGAGCTTAAGATTTTCCCCACCTCTTTCAGTAAATACGGGAACGCATATAAAACTACAATCGCGAAAACTGCAGTTTTAAGATAAAAATGACGGAGGTCATGATAATGCTCGATTTACCTTTTACGTCTATTATCGAATCGGAGATATCAGTTAGATCTTTTCTTCTCTGCACTCTTACATCACTTATACTTGGAATCATCTCCGCATTCGGTGCAATGATAAAAAATAATAAGAATAAGAGCATGGCGCTTACCCTCACTCTTCTTCCGGCGATCACTCAGACAGTTATTATGATGGTCAATGGCAACATTGGCGCTGGAGTTGCTGTCATGGGTACGTTCAGTCTTGTACGTTACCGTTCAAACCCGGGAACAGCATCCGAAATTTTAGTCATCTTTTTCTCAATGTCCATTGGTCTTATGACAGGCATGGGATACATATGGCTTGCTGCAATTTATACGATAATTATCCTTGCCGTTTATATCTTACTCAATGTATTCGGCTTTGGAGTTGAGCGTACTCATGGCAAAGAGCTTAAGGTCACAATTCCCGAAGGCCTTAACTATACTTCTATATTCGATGATATTTTTGAGAAATATACAAAAAGTTATAGGCTTCTCCGTGTGAGAACAACGAATATGGGCAGTTTATATCAACTTTATTATCATATTGAGCTGATAGATGAAGCTCAAGAAAAGGAAATGCTCGATGAGATTCGCTGCCGCAACGGAAACCTTGATATTATATGCGGCATGACGCCTCAGACACCAGGGACACTTTAATATAGTCCGTATATTGAGCGAAATATTATTAGCAGCAACTATTATCCCCGGCACTGTGTGCCGGGGATTTTTTTATTTCTATGTTTTTCCCCTTAAGAAGGATATACAGCTATTCTCATAAAAAAATTTTCATTTTTTTTGAAAAAAGTATTGACTTTCTTTGACCTTTGTGCTAAATTCTAATTGGTCAAAGATAGTCAAGGTCAAACTTGATTATGACTTTGACTTACGCACTGTTAAAAACAGTATAGCAACAAACAAATTAAGAAATGATTACATACATATAAAAGAATGGAGGCGAGTAGCAACATATGCTAATATCTGATTACATCGCACAAATAATTGAAGAAATGCTTGATGCGGGGGACGGATGCGCTGAGGTGAAGCGAAATGACCTTGCTCTCAAGGTCGGATGTGTCCCAAGCCAGATAAATTATGTCATTACGTCGCGGTTTACACCTGAGCGAGGCTATATTATAGAAAGCAGGCGAGGGGGCGGCGGGTATATACGGATTGTACGGAAGCGAATGCATAAAAACGATTATCTGATGCACTTCTTCTGTGCTATCGGTGATTCTATCGAAGAAGATGAGGCATATGCTTATCTATTAAATCTCTTAGGAGCAAACATCATAACTGAAAGGGAGTCAAAAATAATATCACGAGCGATTTCGAGTGGATCACTTGCTAAGGCTCCGCCAAATCAAAGAGGTGCTATTCGCGCCGACATCTTACGACATATAATACTTGATCTTGTTAACTAAAATACTCGCATGGGAGGAATGTAGTTATGTTATGCAATAGATGTGAAAAAAACGAAGCTGTTGTTTTTTATAATGAAAATATAAATGGATACAAAAAATCATACTCTCTCTGCAACGACTGCGCTCGCGAACTTGAGGCAGCCGGGGAAATAAACCTGAATTTTGTATCCCCCTTTGAGGAAGGGGAGTCGCTGCTCTCCAGTCTTTTCGAGAGTGTGTTCGGTGTGCCATCAGCACCTGCTCTCTCCGGCACAAGACGCTCAGCCAAGGAAAAACGCTGCCCACTTTGCGGCATATCTATCCGCGAACTTTCAGAGGAAGGCAAGGTCGGGTGCACCGAATGCTACCGCTCGTTTGCAGACGAGTTGCGTCCGAGCATCACAAGGATTCATGGTAGTGTGCGCCATAAGGGGCGCTTCCCTCTCCGATTCAAAAATAAATGCGAAAAAGAAAATGTGCTTGATGACTTAAGACGTCGTTTGAAAGAAGCTATTAAAAATGAAGAATTTGAACGCGCCGCAGCTCTTCGTGATGAAATAAGCAATCTAACGGCTGAAGCTTGAGGTGAAAAACTATGGCATGGTATGGTAAAAAAAGTGTTGATAATGATGTCGTCCTTTCATCGCGCGTAAGACTGGCAAGAAATGTTGAGGGTTACCCGTTCGGGCGTCATTTAACTGACGATCGGGTGCGCGAGCTTATCGGGAAAATTGGCGCTGTGCTTACCTCAAACGGCTATGAAGCTGTTGACTTTACCGGGCTTGATATGATAGGCGCCACAGCATACGTAGAGGAGCACATTGTAAGTCCGGAATTCGCAGGAGCAAAAGGGCCTCATACGCTATTTAAAAATGACAAAAAGAGCGTCTATATTATGACCTGCGAGGAAGATCATTTGCGCATACAGTGTATAACTCCCGGATTTTCGCTTGACGAAGCTTATGCCGGTGCGGTTGAAGCGGAATCTATCCTTGACTCATCCTTTAATCTTGCTTTTGACGAAAGGCTTGGCTATCTAACGCACTGTCCGACAAATCTCGGAACAGGAATGCGCGCATCGGTAATGGTGTTCCTACCTGCTATCACGAAGTTCGGCAAGCTTTCCTCTATCACTCGTCAACTGTCAAAAATCGGGCTGACCGTGCGTGGCTCTTATGGTGAGGGTTCGGGTTCCACCGGATGCCTTTATCAGATATCCAATCAATTCACGCTCGGTGTGAGCGAGGAAGAATCTATTGAAAAGCTGAAAAACATTGTTGCATCAGTTGTTGATCAAGAGAGGAAGCTTCGTGACGCGATGACAAAGGATGATGTTTGGAATTCCGTTGCTGATGCATCGGCTCGTGCCTATGGTACGCTCATGTACGCACGGATGCTTTCGTTCTCCGAGTTCATGAAGCTATGGTGTGATGTGCGTCTTGGCATTGCGCTTGACAATGTTCGGAAAATGAACGGACAGCAAGACGGCACGGGCATACCGAGTTCACTTTCATACGAGACTCTTGACACACTTTTTATAGAATCCCAGCCTGCTGTGCTTACTCTGCTCTCTGGCGGCACTCCGATGTCGCCGGCCGAGCGTGATGTACGCCGCGCTGATGCCATAAAACGGCGTCTTGCTGTATAATAGCATTAATGCAATATTAAAACAAAATTTCTTACAATCCCACAAAATACCAATACAAAAAAGGGATGGTGTTTACATTATGGTAAGCAAATTCACTCAAAAAGCACAAAATGCGATGAACCGTGCTCTTTACGCCGCGCGTGAAATGGGTCACACATATATTGGCTCCGAGCATATACTAATTGGCCTTTTGTCCGAGCCGGAAAGCGCCGGTGCTCGGCTTCTCGAGGGACGCAGCGCGTCGCTTAACGAGGTGAAGGAGCTTGTCCGCAGTATTTCCGGCACTGGTGACAAGAGTTCCGTCACCCCCGCCGACATGACGCCGCGCACAAAAAACATAATCGAAAATTCGGCTTATATTTCAGTGAAATATAATCAGGGCTACATCGGAACAGAGCATATTCTTTACGCCCTGCTTAATGAGCGTGACTGCGTTGCCGTGAAGATTCTTGAAACATCAGGCGTTTCAGTAGATGATCTGCGCGCAGATACGGAAAACTTCCTTTCCGAAAATTCAGGCGGTGCCGACCGCACCGGCGCAGGTGGCGGTGACGCGCGAATGTCTTCACAAGGCCGATTCTCAAACAGCGATATTCCCGGTGGTATGTCCGGTTTTGCACGCCGCGACGGCGGACGGTCAAGGATAAAGAACGCGCCGACACTGTCAAACTACGGACGTGACCTTTGCGCACTCGCACGCGAAGGCAAGCTTGATCCGATAATTGGGCGCGAGAATGAAATGGAACGCGTCATTCAAATTTTATCTCGGCGTACAAAAAATAACCCGTGCCTCATTGGCGAGCCGGGTGTAGGTAAGACTGCTGTAGTTGAGGGTCTTGCGCAGAGGATTGTCGACGGAACGATACCGGAAACGCTTAAAGACAAAATTATCGTAACGCTTGACATCTCCTCGATGATAGCCGGCGCTAAATATCGCGGCGAGTTTGAGGAGCGCCTCAAAAATGTAATGGCCGAGATTATAAGAAGCCCCGACATCATACTTTTTATTGATGAAATACACACAATAATCGGTGCTGGTGCCGCGGAAGGTGCTGTTGACGCAGCGAATATTTTAAAACCAGCACTTGCAAGGGGCGAAATACAGGTTATAGGTGCTACGACGATAGAAGAATACCGCCGCCACATAGAACACGACGCCGCTCTTGAGCGCCGTTTCCAGTCCGTTATGGTTGGCGAGCCGGCACCTGAAGATACGATTAAAATTCTCCATGGTCTGCGTGACAAGTATGAAGCTCACCACAAGCTAAAAATATCCGATGAAGCAATTGAGGCGGCTGTAAAGCTGTCTGTCAGATATATCAATGACAGATACTTGCCTGATAAGGCTATTGACCTTATTGACGAAGCAGCTTCAAGAATGCGGATTTCACGTATTACTCCGACCGGCAAATTACGTGAACTTGAGGCACAGATACGCGAGGCTGAGCGCGAGAAAGAGGAAGCTGTGCGCGAGCAAAACTTTGAGCGCGCTGCCGCTTGCCGCGACAAGGAAAAGAAGCTGCGTGCTGAATATGAAGCTGAGAAGGAAAAGTGGCAATCTGAGCGCGAGGGCTCTGATTTGGTTGTTGGCGAAAATGAAATCGCTGAGATTGTGACGGCTTGGACGGGTATCCCTGTCTCAAGGCTTGCCGAAGAAGAAAGCGAGCGTCTACTCCATCTTGAGGATATTTTAAAATCTCGGATAATCGGTCAAGATGAAGCAGTCTCGGCCGTTGCACGGGCGATCCGGCGCGGAAGAATGGGGCTGAAGGACCCGCGGCGTCCGATTGGTTCGTTCATTTTCTTAGGGCCGACCGGTGTCGGTAAAACAGAGATTTCAAAGGTGCTGGCGGATGTCATGTTCGGCAGCGAAAACGCTATGATCCGCATCGATATGTCCGAATACATGGAGAGTTTTTCGACATCTAAACTGATAGGGTCGCCTCCCGGTTATGTCGGATATGACGAAGGCGGTCAGCTGACAGAAAAGATTCGCCGTCATCCTTATTCAGTCGTGCTGTTCGATGAAATCGAAAAGGCGCATCCCGATGTTTTTAACATCCTGCTTCAGATTCTTGACGACGGCATATTAACTGACGCGCAGGGACGCCGTGTTGATTTTAAAAATACTATTATAATTATGACGTCCAACGTAGGAGCCTCAAGCATAGTTGAACCAAAGCAGCTTGGCTTTGCTCCGTTGGTCAGCGCGTCATCTGAATATGACCGCATGCGCTCAACAGTGATGGATTCCCTCAAGCGCACTTTCCGTCCGGAATTCCTCAACCGTATCGATGAAATTGTCGTCTTCAACAAGCTGTCGGACGAAAATATACGCGAAATTGCTTCCCTGATGATTGGTGATGTGAAGAAACGCATATCGTCAATCGGTATTAACATTGAGTTTGACGACAGTGTACTGGATCTTGTTGCAAAGGAGGGCTTTGATCCCGTATATGGTGCTCGTCCTCTGCGCCGCGCTGTAGTTCGCCTTGTTGAGGACTCTGTTTCCGAAGCAATGCTGTCGGGCAGTATCAAGGAAGGCGATAATGTCGAAGCTACTGTAGTTGATGGTAAAATTTCATACAAAGTAAAAGAGAATAAGACAAGCTAACCTTCGCTTTGAGCTTAGCGTCAGCGGTGTGTTCCGATATATCGGAGCACACCGCTTTTTTTCTGAAAATGAACTTTAGTATCATTTCAACGGTTTTTTATATAAACTTCTTCATTTTAAAAGTTGTCTTACAACATAAAAAGTGTTATAATTATATTTCATCAATCAAATGTAATAAGATAGGGACAGCTTCATGCCGCCCCAGAACAGGTGGTAATAAAAACATATGAAAGTCGTAGTCGCTGGCGTCGGAAAAGTTGGCTATGCTATAGTATTACAGCTTTCAATGGAGAACCACGACATTACAGCCATTGACTGTTCTGCCGACGCACTAACTTATATTCAAAATGCAGCTGATGTTCTTACAATAAAGGAAAATGGGGCAAGCGTTGAAACACTCACCGAAGCAGGCGTCGGCCGGGCTGATATGTTCATCGCAGTCACGGCAGACGATGAAACAAACCTCTTTGCTTGTGTCATTGCGAAGCGTCTCGGATGCCGGCATACGCTTGCTCGTGTCCGTTCTCCCGAGCATAGCCGCAATACACGCTTTTTCTATGACCAGCTCGGTATATCGATGATATTTAACCCGGAATTCGCGGCAGCACGGGAGATATTCCGTATGCTACAGTTCCCGTCGTTTTTAAAGCGCGATTCCTTTGCCGCCGGTCTTGTCGAGCTTGTTGAGATTCATGTTAAAAGTGGAAGCCCGCTTTGTGGTGTGATGTTAAATAATTTTCAATCAATCGCCCAAGTCCGCTCGCTCGTTTGCACTGTCGAGCGTGATGGCGAAGCTATTATTCCATCCGGTTCATTTCAAATCAAAGAGGGCGATAACATAACTGTAACGGCTGGGCGGCGAGACTTCAACAAGCTGATAAAAAATCTTGGAATCGCCGCACCGCGCGTGCGCAACGTTATGATAATCGGCGGAGGCACCATCTCACGCTATCTTGCTATGCGCCTGATTGAAGCGGGCATGAGCGTTAAGATAATTGAATTAGACCATGAGCGATGCCTTGAGCTTTCGGAATCTTTACCGGAAGCTATGATTATCGAGGGCGATGGCACGATGCAGGATCTATTGATTGAGGAAGGTATCAGCTCAACGGATGCTGTTGTTGCACTAACCGGAATTGATGAAGAGAATCTGCTCGTTTCTATGTATGCAAAGCATATTGGTGTGCCAAAGACAATCACGAAAATCAACAGAATTGAATATGAAGATGTCCTGCGCGCAAGTGGCATTGATAGCCTTATAAGCCCGAAGATGCTTTCAGCTACCGAAATTGTCAGATACGCACGCGACATGGAACATTCAAGGGCAGATTCTATCATCACGCTGCGGCGTATTGCCGGAGGTAATGTTGAAGCACTTGAATTTATCGCAACAGAGGAAACGAGACATCTTGATGTGCCTCTAACAAATATCAAGCTCAAGAAAAACACTCTTGTCGCCTGCATACACCGCGGCAATCAGATTATAATTCCGACAGGTTCTGATTCGATTCATATTGGTGACACAGTCGTGACAATATCAAAATCAAGCGATGCTGTTACTAATATAAACGACATTTTTGACGACAAACATTAATTTAAAAGAAATAAAATATCATGAATACATCTGCTTTGCTTTTTTATATCGGGCGCATTTTAATTGTTGAAGCATTAGCTATGTTACCTTCAATGGCTATATCACTACTAACCGGGGAGGTTACGAGTTGGCGAGCTTTTGTCATTACAATCGCCACTCTTGCGGTGATAGGTCTTGCAATTTCGTTGCCTGTCAGCAAAAAGAGCCGCGAGCTACATTCCCGTGAGGGTATTGCCATAGTCGCGATATCATGGATACTCTTATCAGTATTCGGCGCTATGCCATTCTTTCTTTCAAAAGAAATTCCGTCTTTTGTAAGCGCTTTTTTTGAGTGTGTGTCGGGTTTAACAACGACCGGCGCTACGATACTGACGGATGTTGAGTCATTGTCACGCGGTATGCTTTTCTGGCGCAGTTTTACGCACTGGATCGGCGGGATGGGCGTGCTTGTTTTTACACTTGCTATCATGCCGGAAGCCTATAAAAGTACGCGCACCACGCATACAGGCGGCGGTGATTTGCTCCATTTAGTTCAAGCAGAAACACCTGGCCCAATCGTCGGGAAGCTCGTTCCAAAGACAGCGCATACTGCAGCTATTTTATATATTATTTATGTTAGCCTTACGCTTCTACAAGTTATATTCCTGCTGCTTGGCGGAATGCCTGCCTTCGACGCTGTTACGGTCAGCCTTGGAACCGCAGGAACAGGCGGCTTTGCCGTCAGAAACGCGGGAATTGCGGCGTACAGCACATATTGTCAAGTTGTTATAGCCATTTTTATGGCGCTTTTCGGCGTCAATTTCAACGTTTACTTTTTAATGCTGACCGGTAACATACGCCGCGCACTCAAGAGTGAAGAAATGAGAACCTATTTCGGTATAATGCTTGCCGCTACGGCTGTTATCTCGATTAATGTCATCTCATATTTTAAAAACATCTGGCAAGCTATCCACCACAGCTTCTTTACTGTGTCGAGCATTATAACTACGACGGGTTTTGCAACAGTTGATTTTAATACTTGGCCGCAGCTTTCGCACTATATACTTTTAATTCTAATGGTAATTGGCGGGTCATCCGGTTCGACAGCTGGCGGTATAAAAGTGATTCGTTCAATGATTGTTGCAAAGGGCGCTATGCAAAGCTTCCGCAGCATGCTGCACAACCGCCGTGTGAAGGTAATAACAATAGACGGCAAAGCTATCGACGAGGGCGTTGTATCAAAGGTAAATGTTTATCTGAATATATATGTGGTTATTTCCGCAATTTCGCTCTTAATACTGTCGCTTGACGCAATTAGTTTTAAAGAGTCTTTTTCATCAGTTATAGCATGTATAAACAATGTCGGCCCGGGATTCGGCAGGATGGGGGCGGTTGGTAATTACTCAACGCTATCAAATATATCTAAGCTCACCTTGAGCGTCGATATGCTGCTTGGACGTCTTGAAATCTACCCGATTATAATGCTCTTTATGCCGTCTATGTGGCGCAAAACGGGTTGATTGTTTTGTTCTTATCATCTTCTAATCATCTAAAAAGCCCTCCGCAAAATGGGCGGGGGCTTTTTTTATCAGGTTTCACATATGTATATGGCAGCTCGAGAGTCCCCGGGCTAAAAATCAAAGTTATTTCCCTTCCCCCACACCAGTATTCCCCATTACAGTTAAGCCATCCGAGCTTTCACCTTCCATTATTGGCACAAGATCCACCTTTAGTATTGACGTTATGCCGGAAAAAACCTGTGCGCCATGAACCGATGCAGGGTAATATCCATCCTTTGTGACTTCGATATTGTAAAGCGAATATGGATTTTTGCCTGTGGGGGTGTCACTTGGAGTCAATGAAAGAGTTCGAGGTGGTGCCGGCACCTCAACTCTCGGTATTTTACCACTTTCATCTGTCGTAAGGGTCGCACAAACAGATGAATACTCAGAAATAGCAATTCTGATTGTTACAAGCGCGTTCTCAACTGTCAAGCCACCGCCCGCTGTGGTCACATAAACTCTTATATAACCCGTTTCGGTAAAGGGCTCAATCGGATTTTCAGGAAAACTGACTGCCCCGTCCAAAAAACACACAACCTTTCCGCATTTTTTAGTATTAATATATTCAGAGGCGGGGGTGGTTGTGATTGTCGCTGGAATTATTAGGATAATTACACGAAAAAGCACGTCATAAAAGTAGCGTCTATTAAAACAGATTTTATTGTGTTTAATGAGAACAGCGTGACATAAAGTCACGCTGTTTTCTAATGCGTGATTGATCATTTCTCCGATAATGCTTTCGAGCAAAAAAACAATACAAGCAAAACTAATTTTTATATTCTATAACCTTTGTTCGCTACTCTTACCGGGTGCGTAGAAATGTCCCTTTTTCACAAGATCATTCAGCGCTTAAATCTGCTATTCTACAAATTTTCTTTAAAATATTGAAAAAGCCACAGAATTGATTATAATTTTACAATAAAGGCATGATATGTGTAAAATAGAAAGATAGTTGACTCTCTATTAATAAATTTAGTCAAGTAATAGGCAAATATTACTCCAGTTTTGTTTTAGGCATTAAGTTTGGAGAAATAAGAACGACTGTTGCGAAAATGTTGATTTAGACGTGGCCAAGTAAAATGTGTTGTCTGTCTCTGGGAACGATTTGCAATTATAAAGTGGACAGACGACAACCAAGGCAGTGTAAGGAAAGCCTCAAAAAGCAGATCCTCGAACGGTTATCATTCCGATTTACTTTAAGGAGCCTATTGTTAATGATAAGGGATACCGTGTTGATTTACTAATCAATGTAATTGAGCGAATGTATGAAGCAATGCTTGTTTCCGCAAGAAGAAAGTAACTTTATGAACATCATTATTCACCGTGGACAAAATCAAATAGGCGGCTCAATCATTGAAATCGCTTCCAAGACAACAAAAATCATACTTGATGCTGGATCAGAATTGGACGAAGAAATCCCTGTTGCGCCGCAAATAGAAGGCTTGTTTTTCGGACAAGCGTCTTATGATGCCGTGTTCATCTCTCACTATCATGGCGATCATTTAGGTTTATGTGATCAAGTATTGCCCGAAATCCCGATTTATATTGGGAAAAGGGCGGCGGATGTGACTAATGCAGCTAAAAGATATTTGAATAAACCAGAATATCATTTTACCGCCCATTATGAGTCGGGAAAAACAATTTCCATCGGAGATTTTCAAATTACGCCATATCAATGTTACCATTCTGCATTTGATGCGTATATGTTTCATATAGCTTGCGGTGATAAAGCACTGATTTATTCCGGGGATTTTCGTTCAAATGGTAGGAAGAGCTTTTCGCATTTACTTCATAGGCTACCTCAAGCGGACGTGTTAATTATAGAGGGAACGACACTTTCGAGAGCCCCTGTTCCTCCTAAAACAGAAACGGATTTAGAGCAATTAGCATATGAGGAAATCTCTCAAATTAGCGCACCTGTATTCATTCTACAAGCTGCCACTAATATTGATCGCATTGTTACCATATTCAAGGCAGCGCGCAGAAGCAACCGCGTTTTATTACAGGATTTGTATATGGCTGAGGTTGCCTCTGCAGCCGGAGAAAACATTCCCAATCCTGTGACTTTTTCCGGTGTGCGCGTTTTTATCACAAACGGTTGTAATGAACGGTATGAACTTCTGGATAGCAAATACAAAAAATCAAAAATAGGAAGGGCGGGTATCGCGAAACAGCGCTTTGTCATGTGTGTTCGCCCGTCTATGAAAGTTCTCTGGAAAAGCTATCGGAAGAAATATCGTTTAATGGCGGTATTCTGTTCTACTCAATGTGGAATGGATATAAAGAGAAGGAAGATGTTGCAAAGTTTCTTCAGTTCATGCAAGACAAAGGCGTTCGTATCGTTGATTTACATATAAGCGGACATGCTGACGAAGAAACGATAAGGGCATTAATCAGTGATGTAAAGCCAAGATATATTATTCCCGTACACACAGAAAATGTTGATTGGTTTAAAAAGTGCGGTAACTTCACTGTTATCTACGACAAAGAGTTTTCTCTTTAAAATACTTTCTTGACTAAATAAAAGCTACAGGAGAAAGTCTGAAATTGTAAGATTTATTCTTTGCAAGTATCGACCATCAAGAGAATAGTATTTATCATCCCACCATATTTAAAGGGCAAAGCCACTTTTTTAAGCGTTGCCCTCTTTATTGAGATAAACAGAAAGAACACCGTTCGTAAATAGCTATGTCGTGGGTAGCGCGTTCGTTTTTATCTTGATAATCTATGTTGTTTTGCTATTTGATTTTTGTAAAACACAAGGGTATGCACCCATCAGGGTACATACTCTTGTTGTCCGCACTCGTTGCATAGCAACAGCCACAATTCTTATTTTGGATATTTATATTATAAATGAATAGCCACCTGAAGGCCGAGCTTTAATTAATGATGATATTGCAGATTTTATGATATTTGATAGTTTAGGCAGTCGTAAAGATAGGTATCGCACTTTTGCCGAGATTGAGAACACGTAAGCCTGAGCGGACAGCATAACGTACAGTATAACCTGTTCCACCACTTGCGGAGTTCATATAAGCTACACAGATACCGCATCCGTCGACAAGCGCACGGTCGCGCAATAGCATGTTTTGACGCGAATATTCGGTCGCTGTGTACACGACCTCGTCCGCGCTTTCGCGTATGCGCTCATAAATGCGTTCATCGGCTCGGCTCCAGCCATGCGTCTGGTCAATACATGGTAATATTAAAATCAATCTTATATCGGAGTGCTCACGCTTGCTGCGTATAACGGCAAGAGCTGCCAAGCTGTCAAATCCAAGTGCGCCGCCACAGCGGAAGTGCCTAACACCTTCCTTGTATAAAGTGTCAATAATAGAACTAAGACGTTTGTTAAGCTCCTCTACCTGCGAAGGCTGTATCCGCCTATGCCCGGTAAAACAACATGTTTGCTCAGGTGGGGTAATGTTGCATAAGTTCATGTCAGATAACCTCAGTTGACATTGCTTTTAAGTGAAATATATAAGTGTCAGTTTTTATAAAGAGTGCGTAAAAGGGCAATTTCAGCGGCATATCCAGCGAGATCGTTTGGTGTTTCAAGGCAAAACGGCAGCGAGCGAAGATGTGGGTGGTTTATTACGCGTTCAATCGCTTGTATACCAATTTCGCCATTCCCGATAATTTCATGGCGGTCCTTATGAGAGCCAAACGGATTTTTACTGTCATTTAGGTGAACAGCGCGCAGGCGTTTTAATCCAATGACAAGGTCGAAACGTTCAAGAATGCCATCGAGATCGTTTATTACATCGTAACCGGCATCATTAATGTGGCACGTGTCAAGACATACGCCGATTTTTCCTTTGATCGATGTATTTTCAGCTTCAGCAACATCGATAATATCTCTTATTTCTTCAAAAGAGTGGCCGATTTCGGTGCCCTTTCCTGCCATTGTCTCAATTAAGACAACTGTCTTTTGCTCAGCTGTCATTATCGAAGCAAGGCACAAAGCTGTCTGTTTGATTCCTACATCGACACCCTGTCCTGTATGTGAACCGGGATGGAAATTATACAGCGTTCCCGGGAAATGCTCAAGGCGCTCAATATCCTCGCGCATTATATCAATTGTGAAGCGCCGCACATCTTCCTTTGCCGAGCAGGGGTTCATTGTATAGGGTGCGTGGGCTATTATATGACTACACGGTATCCCGTTCTCAGATAATAGATTGAAGGCGTTTTTAATATCATCTTCATCAAGTGCGCGCACCCCGTAACCGCGCGGATTTCTCGTGAAATACTGTATCGCATTGGCACCGATGCTTATTGCATCTCGCACCATGGCAGTATATCCATCCGAGATTGACATATGTGCTCCGATTATTAGCCCGGCGGCTTTTTCTTTCATATAATTCTTAAACCTTTTATGGTTATTTTTGTTAATATGCGAACCTATGATCTTTTTTATTATAATTATGTGAACTCTATTTGTCAAGCATTAAGTGTGAAGTATGTCTTTTCAGCTTATTATTTTTCTTATTTTATATTAAATAATACAAAATAACGGAGTACGAAAAATACGAACATTTGTTCTGTTTTATATTGACAATATCTAAATTTTATGGTATAATTAGGCACATAAAATAAACGCGCTTTTATTTTGGCGCGTTTTATTTCTCACATAAAACGAACATTTGTTTGGGGGTTAGCCATGTGTGACGTTTGCGGTTATGGGTTTAGTCATATGGAAGGATGCCCGCTCAATGCTGGCGACGCAGGATGCGCAGATGAATACTTCTGTGATTCAGGGTGCGGAAGCGAGCTTGTATGTGGCTCGTGCGGAAGCTGTATTTACCCTGACGATACGTACATATACGGGCTGCGTCACGGTGTCGGGCAGATAATATGCGAGATGTGCATTGAAAAGCTTTCGATGGCGGAATTTCTTGATATATGCGGACTTGGCTCAGTCTCCGAAGCGCTTTCTGAGATTACAGACAAAATTATGAAGGCTGGTGAGTCGTATTAGCGAAAAAAGGACAACATATAATATCAAAAACGAGCTTTCGCAGTACCGTCACATAAAATACGAACTCCAGCTTCTGCGCTCGCAGCTTCGCGAGCTTGCAGCGCTTCGTGAAGCGGCTGCAGCACTCAAAGAAAAAGAATATTCGGAGTCTGATACTGTTGACTTTGATGTGAGAATATCAAAGCTTGAGACAAGTATAAAGACTCGGATGGACGAGCTTCTCTCAAAGTATGAAAGAATTGAACACTATATTGAAGCGATCGATATACCTTTTATACGGTCAGCGATGAAACATCGGTTTTTATACGGGAAGACCTGGCAGCAAACAGCATTTGCTCTCGGCGAGTATGACGAGCAATACGCCCGTAAGCGATGTGAAAGATACATGAAGCTAAACGGGCAGCTATAAGGGAAAGGTGCGTTTTTAAAAGCTATGTTTTATGATGGCGCAAGCGCATGAAAGGTCGATTACAGGATGACGGTTTTTACCGCTTTGGCGTGGTAATATTTGCTTCGGTAGGAGGTACTATACACCTCAATAAAAATAACGCAGAGCGGTTTGTATATGAAAAGGAAGTTGACTGAAAAACAAAGGAAGTTTTGTGAATATTATAGAAGCTGCAAGAATGTAAACGAAGCGGCGCGCCTTGCCGGTTACAAAGCCGGAAGTCGGGCTTCTCTTCTCAAAAGCAAAGCTGTCAGGGAAGAGCTTGGCTTGTCGGATTATGATTTTGACAATGATTCAGGTATTGCAGGGTGTGATGAGGTTCTTCGGATGCTGACGTCTGTCATGCGAGGATGTGTGCGCGAGCCTGTTGTCGTTGTTGAGCAGCTTACAGGTGCATCCGGTAAAACCGAGCGTGCTGCTCGTGTAATCGAGAAAAGCGCGTCGGTAAAAGAGCGGATGTCAGCGGCAGAAATGTTAGCCCGTCGTTATGGCATTTTCAATGGCGACGGCGGTATGAGGCAAACTGTAATCGTCGGTGAGGAGAAGCTCCTCTTTGACGAGGAGGATAATACGAGCGCGGGTAACGATGCTTTGGCGTAAGGTTGATATTTCGCAAGCGGTAGGGGGCGGATATGCTGACTTTTGGCGTTTTCGCGGGCGGTACCGTGTTGTCAAAGGCTCACGCGCATCGAAAAAGTCAAAGACGGCGGCTCTCTGGTATATTAACGGGCTGCGGAAGTATCCGCTTGCCAATCTGCTCGTTGTGCGAAGGACTTACGCGTCGCTTGAGCGTTCCTGTTACACGGAGTTGAAATGGGCGGCGCGTCGCCTTGGCGTCGAGAGGGAGTTTGAGTTTCGCACCTCTCCGCTTGAGATAACGCGACGGCGGACAGGGCAAAAAATTATCTTCAAAGGGCTTGACGATCCGATGAAGCTGACGTCAATTGCTGTCGAGTACGGCGCTTTATGTTGGCTTTGGATTGAGGAAGCGTTTGAGATAACGAATGAAGATGATTTTAACACACTCGATGAGCTTATACGCGGTTCTGTGCCTGATGGTTATTTTAAGCAAATCACGCTGACGTTTAATCCGTGGAATGAAAATCACTGGTTAAAGCGCCGGTTCTTTGACGCACCTCCGTCGCCCGATATTCTTGCTGTTACGAAAAACTATATGTGCAACGAATTTCTTGACGAGGCTGACCGGCGAATGTTCGAGACAATGAAAAAGGAGCGTCCGGCTCGTTATCGCGTTGCCGGGCTTGGCGAGTGGGGGCACGAGAGCGGTCTTGTTTATGAAAACTACGAGATAAGGGAGTTTTCGCCCACCGATATTCTTCGGCGTCCCGGTACAAAGGCGATATTCGGGCTTGATTTTGGTTATACGAACGATCCGAGCGCTCTTTTCTGCGGTATTTTTGACCCTGCCACACGTGAAATATATGTATTCGACGAGATATACGAGCGTTCGCTGACAAACGATCGGCTCGCACGCCTCATAATTGAGCGGGGATATAAAAAGGAGCGGATTTGTGCCGACGCTGCGGAGCCAAAGTCGATATCTGAGCTGCGTGAGCTTGGGCTTTACCGGATTGTTCCGTCGCGAAAGGGACGGGACAGTCTTCTTTCAGGTATAGATCTTGTCAGACGAAATAAAATTATCATTCATCCGTGCTGCCGCGCTTTCGCCGAAGAAATACGTAGTTATGTCTGGGCAACGGATGCATCAGGGAAGGCTGTCAACCGTCCGGTTGGCAAGTGCGATCATTTGATGGATGCAATGAGATATGCAGTTGAGGATGCAGCGGCGGGTGCTGTTTTCAGCTTTTAAAACTATTTGTTCCGTTATACTGTTGTGACTGCAGCGGGAAAATCTGGACGATATTTACTTTTTTTCAGTGTTACAATTCAAGTGTTGTCAGGGTTTGATTAGGCTTTTTTATATAGGCTGCTTAATGTTATGCGCAGTGTTTTTGTTTTGTGTTGATACAGACGATAACACGGTCAGGAGTTTTTTTGATGATGATAAAAGAAATGAGAGTGAATGGCGGGCGGGGCTGTTATCTTGACATGATTGAAGCGGAGCTGGCGCGATTCCTTTCCTCCCGTCGCCGAGAGGAGATGATAACGGCTAAGCGTTATTATGCAGGAGAACACGATGTGCTGCGCCGCCATAAAACGGCTATTGGCGCTGATGGCAAGCCTGAGGTGCTTGATAACGTCGCTTGCAGCAGAATAGCTGTCGGGCAATATGCGCGGCTTGTCGATCAAAAGATAAATTATTCGCTTGGTAAACCGTTTTCAATTGATTGTGATAATAAGCGTTTTGCATCTCTTCTTGCCAGTTTTTTCGAGCATACAGCAAAAAAAATATGGCGGGATACGGCAACTGACGCTGTCAACTGTGGCGTTGCATGGCTTCATCCTTATATAGACAAGAGTGGAATGCTTACTCTGCGGCGATTTGATCCGACAATGTGTCTGCCGCTTTGGAGCGATGCTGCTCACACGCGGCTTGATGCTTTTATACGGCTGTGTACACGTGAGGTTTACAGCAACCGACGCCGTTCGGTTGAAGAGAGCGTTTTTGTTTATACAAAAAGCGGGATTGAGGAGTACGCATATTCAAATGGGCGGCTGCGCCCTGTTTCACGAGTCGGGTATCATTTTTGTGACAGCAATGGTAAGGGCTATCTCTGGGACAGAGTCCCGATAATCCCCGTTAAATATAACAGCAGCGAGGTTCCGCTTATCAGGCGGGCAAAGAACTTGCAGGATGCTCTTGATATTTTGGTGTCTGATTTTGCTGACAACATGCAGGAGAACAGCCGGAGTACAGTTCTTGTGTTAAAAAATTACGATGGTGAGGACCTTGGTGAATTTCGCCGCAATCTTGCGGCGTATGGAGCTGTCAAGGTGCGCTCTGACGCCGGAGGCGATGGCGGCGTCGAAAGCTTGGCTGTTGAGGTAAAGGCTGAAAATTACGAAGCGCTAAAGAAAATGTTAATGCAGGCACTGACGGAGTGCTGCCGGGGTTTTGACTCTCACGACGGACGTCTTTCAAACAATCCGAATCAAATGAATGTTCTTGCGATTTATTCGGACATCGACCTTGACGCAAATGGCTTTGAATCGGAGCTTCAGTGCGCTTTCGAGTCGTGGTTTGGTTACATTCGTTCTTATTTATACTATACCGGGGCGGGCGATTTCAGAGGGGTTGCTGCAAAGGTTGTGCTAAACCGCGATCTTCTTATAAACGAGTCTGAAATTATAAATTCGCTTAAAAATTCGGAGGGTATTTTATCTCGACGAACTCTCATCGCGCAGCATCCGTATGTCGACGATATCGAAGGCGAGCTTGCGCGGCTTGAATTAAATTAACGAAGGCATACGAGATGTCAGGGGAGGTTTTATATGGACAAAAGTTTTCTCATGCCACTCGGTATTGGCGACGATGTGGCTGATGCAATCTTAGCTGAGGTAGAGCGCTCTACAAAAGCTGCGGTTGACGAGGCAACATCGCTCATAAAGGCGGAATTTGAAGAAAAGCTACGGGCATCTTCTGAGAAAGCGCAGCGTGCGCTTTTAGAGCAGAAGCTCAATTTCGCTATTGAGCGGGAGCTTTCAAAAGCAGGTGCGCGCAACATTAAAGCGGCGAAAGCTGTACTCAATTATACATATGATGGCGGCGACTTTGAGGGCACGCCGGCGGGCCTTACCGAGGCTGTTCGCTCTCTTGCGGAAGCGGAGCCGTATCTTTTCGGCTCTGATTATGCTTACAGCGGGCGTAAGGCTCTATCTTTTGTCGGAATTGCACCTGCTGAGGAATCGGATGACGATTTTATGGCATCTGACCTGACATACAGCGAATATTTGCGCCTTTATGGCAAAAGCTGATGTTTTTATTTTTATAACGAGCTTGAATACCTATTTAAAATAAAATTGGAGGACTTTTAAATGGCAAACTTTGACTATAAAAAGTTTGACTCTGAAGCATTTGGCTCTTTTGTTGCACGTGTACCGAGCATCAAAATTGACGAGTTGAAAGCACGCCGCGCGTTTATCGGGAATCCGGAGATTCGTTCCATATTCCGAGGTGCCGCTAATGCAGCATACGCAAAAATTCCGCTTTACGGTGCTATTACGGGAGCTGCGCAAAACTACGACGGTATAACTGACATTATACCGGTAAATACGCCTTCATATGAGTTTGGTGCGAACGTCATTGGGCGGGCAAAAGCATGGACGGAGCGTGATTTTACCGCTGACCTGACAGGCGATGATTATATGGACATTGTCGCCCGTCAAATCGCCGAATACTGGGAAACAGTCGATGAAGCTACGCTCATTGCCATTTTAGGCGGTATCTTTTCGCTTCGCGAGCTTGATGACGGTGAGGAAGAGGGTGACGACAACAAACGTGTGGCGAAAAGTAATTTCATCGATACTCACACGCTTGATATAAGCGATAAGACAGGCGAGGCCGCCCTTGTTGGCGCAACGACGCTTAATACTGCGATTCAGAAGGCATGCGGGGCTAATAAGGGTAAGTTTACGGTTGCTCTCCTCCACTCTGTTATCGCGACGAACCTTGAAAACCTTCAGCTTTTAAATTATATGACATACGTAGACTCAAAGGGTATCACACGTGATCTTTCAATCGGATCATGGAACGGACGCTCCGTCATTGTCAGTGACGCGCTTCCTACTAAAACGGTGCTGGATAAGGGAACCATATACACCTCATATATTCTTGGAGAAGGCGCTTTCTTCTATGAGAATATCGGTGCAAAGGTGCCGTATGAGATGTATCGCGACCCGAGCAGCAACGGAGGATCCGACATTCTTTATTCTCGCCAGCGCAAGGTCATTCATCCGTTTGGCTTTGATTACATCAAAAAGGAGCAGGCTTCGCTGTCGCCTGAGGATACTGACCTCGCAAACCCCGCCAACTGGGAGCTTGTTTTTGACTCCGAGGAAAATCCTATCGATGTGTCGCTTATTCCGATTGCAAGAATAATCTCATTAGGTTGTTAAGATTGATGCGATGATTAACATTTTCGATAGTATTGCCGAAGGGGCATCGTCTCGTCTTGCGGCAATAGGTCTTACGGTAAAACCCGAGGACACGGAGCTTTTGTCGTTTGTCACAAAAGCTGCTGTTTCGGAGCTTTGCACAATAACGGGTTACGACACCCTTCCATCTGAGTTAATGGACGCGGCTGCCGACATTGTCTGTGCTGATTTTGCGCTCACCGTCATGGCTCGTGACGGCACGGACGGAGCGGAGGTCTCTTCCAGGCGCGACGGTTCTTTGTCGGTGTCATATACAAAGGGAACAAGCAGCGCGGAGCGTCTTCGTGCGGAGCTAAAAAAGATGAGAGAACGCGGCTTATCAGTAGCGGGGGCAAAACGCAGGCTTGTCTGGTAGGTAATGAAGGTATGTGTTGTAGATGTTCACAAATGGCCTTCTACAAGCTAAATAACTGACTTCTATGTTTTATTTGTTGCTGCAATACTCTATTTTTTAAAAGAGGCTTAAAACTATGACCGATATTTTTGCATCGGCTGTTGGCGCGGCGCTCGGGGCTTCGTTCCCCGGCGTCGCCATCACGGTAGGGCGCCCTCCTGCTGACGCCACAGCTCCCTCCTTATTCTTTACTGTAGACCGCTTTTATTCTTCCGGAGGTGACCCTAAGGTTGCCGTTAAAATTCGGTATTTCACCGCCGGAGCACCGTCGGCAGTTCATGACGGCTCAGCTCTTCTCAACGCGGTAAGGGAGCTATCACCGGGGGATGATAAGGTCGTCGCCGAAAGTTACGAATGTAAGGCATATGATAGGTATTCGGAGCTTACGGTCGTTTATTCCGGTGAGATGGCTGCTACAATCCCGCCGCCGGCATACGGAAGCGTGCCTATGAAGTCAATAGAAATTAATGTTTCATTTATTTAAGTTTTTCTTTGTTTTATATACGAATATAACGGCGGAGGGGATAGGGCTGTGAAAAATATATATGCGTCAAGCGGTGTCACCGCTTATAACGGGTGCGGCGCTGTGCCACCCGGTGGTGGGCGCGGTACTGTCGGTATTGTATATAATGCTGGCTGGGGCGCACCCGGCGAGGTTTCTCTTTATTCCCGCAGCAGCTTCATACCGGGGCGATATATTAAAGAAGCTTTCGCGTGCGACATAGACGACCCATCACTTGACGGCATACGTGATGTTCTTGCAAACGCATCATCCGTAGCTGTTTTTCGCCCATCTGGTGGTTCTGTTGCATCGTGCTCTTTCGGACAAGCCCGTTATCCCGGTGCGAGAGGGAATTCAATCAGGCTTGTTGTTTATTTACAGGATGACGGTTCATACCGTGTTGTTACATATCTTTGCAGTGAAGCTGTTGACAGTCAGGTCGTCATCAGTGCTGCCGAGCTGAAAGACAATGCTTTTGTTATATTCAATCGCGACGCTGTGATTTTTGAGACGGCGGGGCTTCCCTTGACGGGAGGTGCCGATGCAACGCCTGACGAATTTGATTTTGCCACCGGTATTGAAGCTCTTCTTGCTCATCCAATAAATATTGATATCTTAGCGTGTGCTGATGGCGCACCTGCCCATGCTGATGCTTGTATTTCAGCTGTTCGGCGTGAGAGAGAGGCGGGGAGATGTGTAAAATGCGTACTTTTTCGCTATTTTGGAGATGGCAGCGCTTTTGTAACGTCTGTTTATAATGAAGATTCATACGGTGGCGGCGGGGTTGTTTACTATACAGCCGGACTTTGCGCCAGCTCATATCCGTGGGAAACGCTTGCGGGTAAAAGTTATGCCGGAAGCTTCGGTATAATGGCTGATTTTTCTGATGAAGAGTGCTCCCAGCTTGCGGAGGAGGGGCAGATTGTTTATCAAAATCACAAAAAGGCTGAATTATACCCTCGTATCTTTCGTGATATAAACACATCGGCTTCAAAATCTGATTGTATGCTCTCCGACAACTCCTGTATTCGCCTGTATGATTATATAGTTTCAAATATACGCACGATTTTTAATGATAAATATGCAGATGTTGTCTATGATGACGCAGCGGGGTGCTCTACACTTGCGGATGAGATAAGATCGTTTCTTTCTCTGCTATCACATAAGTACGGTGCGGTACGAAGTGATACTATTTCCGCCGATGTGACAACAGACGGGGAAGGCGCTATCACCGCTTCGCTCGCCGTATCGCCACTTTTGCGCCCATATGACGTCAGTATAACAATTTTTATGGCTTAACCGGCGCGCCATCACAAAATCGGGGGTTACGTCTTATGTATAAGCTTTTTATCAACGGTCGTCTTATGCCCATTTTTCCGGACGAGACTGTTATAACTCGTGGCGACTGCACTACTATTGCAAGGCTTGCCGATGGTTATGACAGAGCCATTTTTTCGCCGCCGGCGCCAGATGAAATCGAGTTTTCGCTTGATTTTCCTGCGACCAACACGGAATTTGCTACATGGGAGGGTGGATTTATACGTCCGGGTGAGTTTTATGACGAGCTTACATCGCTTTCCCAGTGGCCGTTCCGTGTAATCGCAATAGCGGCAGGAGATGATGGTTCACTTTTCGATTCATATAGCTTCAATGCGACATTAAAGCGCGCCACACTCAAGCGTAACAATGATGGCAGCGTCACGGCAGCGCTGAAGCTCAAGCGTTATCCCGGCGGGGCGGAGATATTATGATTATGTCGGTCACAAACACACGTGGCGAGATTATCCTCCCGTCAGGTGTTATCACACCGCACGATAATGTTCGATTTGTAACGGAACAGGGCAGTGCCGGCACGCTTTATTTTACCGCTGACGAGCATATTAAAACGGGTGAGAACGTTACATTCCGTTATGGAGGTACCGACGTATTTAAAGGTGTTGTATTTAAATATGAATACGGGCATGAAAAGCTCTACAAATACACGGCATATGACATGCTGCGGTATTTTGAAAATAAAGATACTGTTGAATACGTTGGAATGACGGCATCCAAGCTTCTGCTAAGGATCGCCAAGCAATATGGCTTTACCACAGGTGAAATCGAAGATACTAAATACCGCATTGCGGCGCGTCTTGAGGATGGCGTCTCGCTTTACAAAATTATTGATTACGCATTGACACTTACCTCCGGCGCCGGTTTTGGTGAGTTTGTTTACTACGATGATTGTGGCAGGCTTTGCCTTAAACGCATGACGTCTCTTCGCTGTGGCACAGTCATGACACCATCTGTATGTACTGATTTTTCAATTACCGTTTCCATAGATAAGAACTATTACAACAAAGTTAAGCTTGTTCAGACAAGCGGGACCGGCAGGCATTTTTTCATTCGTGAAGATATGGAGCGTATCGCCCGGGACGGTGTGCTTCAATATTATGGGAGATTAAGCCCGCAGGAAAATGGAACATCTGTTGCTATTAACCTTCTCAATTCACTGTCAACGCCTAAACGGAGCATTGTTTGCACATGCACTAAAGGTGACCTGACGGCTCGGGCCGGCGCTGTTGTGACCGCTGATTTTGGCGATGGAGCTGCTGATTATTTTTGTGAGCGCGCCGAACACATTTTTGGTAGCTCTTATACGATGAAGCTTAATCTTTCGGCGCTCTGATAAATAAAACTAACTATATTGAATAAAACGAGGTTCTAAAGCATGAGTATTAAGTATGCGGGGACTGCTCATGATGGCGGTGTCACCGCTGACATTATATGTGGTGTCGTAACATCGACATCTCCACTATCTGTGAAGATTGATAATAATGTTACGCTCACCGGCTCGGCGCTGATAACACCCGCATCGATTTACAGCCGAACATTTAATGTGAACATTGGCGGGACATCGTATACCGGAACTGTCTCATCCGAGCTTGCTAAAGGCAGCTATGTCATGATGGTTAGAGCTGAGGGCGGACAATGCTATGCCATTATTGACATCATTAAATAAGGGGGCGTTATGTCAAAATTTTATGGTAAGTACTCATCGTCTAAAACATATGCACTCCATAAAGACGGCTGCGGTTATTCGATAAACGGGTTTGTCGAGGGGAAAGACGCTGTTCGCCAGGATTTATTTTTACTTGTCTCCACCGAACGAAGCATATACAGCGATATATATAGCGGCTTTTTTGGTGTGGATCGCCGTGATCTTATAGGTCGGGATTATCATTATGCTGCCGTTGAGCTCTCCGAGAGGATAAAAGATGCTCTTTTTATGCGATACGGAGAAGCTTTCAAATCAGCTGTTTTTAAAAACGAAAGATATAGTGGTAAGGCTCTGGCTGTTGTGTACGTCGATATTTGTTACTGAGGGCTGGTGATTATATGTTTGAGGGAAAAACGTTTGACGCAATTTTATCTGACATGCTTTCGGCAGCGCCCGATGGAATAGACACAAGCGTGGGGTCTATTTTCTATGACGCAGTCGTACCGGTAGCCGCAGAGCTTGATAAGCTTTATAAGGCATGTTCTAAAGTGGCATCCGAAATGTTCTCCGATACAGCATCACGCGAGTATTTAATCCGGCACGGTGCTGAATATGGCATAAGACCAAAGGAGGCAACGCGCACAGTTTTAAGGGGAAGATTTGATTCATATTTACCAGAAGGAAGTAAGTTCACCCTACGTGACTATGTTTACACATTAGGTAAGTTTATTTCAGATAGTAGTCACGTAATAGAATATGAGGTAATATGTGATACACCCGGTTCTGAACCAAACGCTTTTTCGCATGGTACTTTGAGCCCGGTATCATATATTGAGGGCCTTAAATACTCAAGCGCAGGCGGAATCATCTCTCCCGGACAAGATGAAGAAAGTACAGAAGCGTTCCGTGTACGTGTGTTGCGTGCGGCATCAGGCGTCCCCTTTGGAGGTAATGCCGCTGATTATATTGAATATGTATCGGAAATAGACGGCGTCGGTGGAGTCAAGGTTTTCCCCGCTCATGCAGGTGGCGGAACGGTAAAAATTGTCGTTCAAGCAAGTGATTACGGCGTGCCCGTAACATCTCTTATTAAATCAATTAAGAATATCCTTGACCCCGCTGATAAAACAGGGCTTGGCTCTGGCGTTGCACCCATTGGCCATTCTGTTACGGTCGAGGCAGTCGATAGTTACAGCGTTATCGTCAAGACAAGCGTTACATATGCTCCCGGCTGGAACCAGTTAACAGCTTCCAAGTTAATAAGATCAGCCGTCGATAAATATGTAAATGCGCTCGCCACTAAGTGGGCTTTTGTAGATAACTGTATAATACACATAGCAGACATTGAAAGCGCTATTCTATCGACGGAATGTGTTACAGGTGTATCCGGTACAACTATTTATGACAGCGCATCTGGGTCATATGTGTCATCAAGCATAACGCTTGATAGCAACATCGTGCCAGTCTTCGAGAGCGTGACTATTATATGAATATAAAACAAAAGGATTATCTTGATTATCTGCCTCAGCTTTTTTCAAATGTACGCGAATTTCGCGCTTTAGCATATGTTATCGACAACGCCATCAGACGCGCTTACGATGATATTGCTGCGATGTGTGACGCTCCATTCACTAAATACGCAGAGGAGCGCTGGCTCGCCCGTCATGAAGATGTCCTCGGTGTTACGTCAAAACCTACAGACACAGACGCCGTAAGACGCCTGCGATTAGCGGCAAAGGGACGCTTCGGTATGCCGTATACAGAAAGTATGTTGCGTCATCGACTTGCTGAACTGTGTGGCGAGGAGAATTTTACGCTTGACGTCAATGCCGCGGCTTCTTCGCTGTCGGTTGTGATATCGGCGGGATCTGATGAGGAGTTTGAAATTATAAAAGATATGATAGTCCGGATGGTCCCGGCGAATCTTGTTGTGTCGGTTTCGCGTGAAGGATGAAAAAGCGGCAGTTAGAAAGCTAAAATACGGCATAAAAAACCCGGTGCGAAGATTTCCGCACCGGGTTTTTTATATTTATACTTAAGTTAGTTGCGCAGGCTATGTATCGGCGCCGGTATGCGTCCGCCCCGTGATATAAACCGCGCCGGCGACATGCTGTTTACTTCCATCACGGGGGCGCGGCCGAGAAGTCCGCCGAAGTTGACTTCATCACCGGATTTTTTGCCATAAACAGGGATGATGCGGACTGCTGTTGTCTTATTATTTACGACGCCGATTGATATTTCGTCGGCTATAATACCGCATATTGCGTCTTCGGGCGTATCGCCGGGTATTGCTATCATATCAAGACCGACGGAGCAAACGGCCGTCATCGCCTCAAGCTTTTCAATCGTCAGTGCTCCGCAGGCTACAGCGTCCATCATTCCGGCGTCCTCCGAAACAGGGATAAAAGCACCCGAAAGCCCGCCGACATGCGAGCTTGCCATGACGCCGCCTTTTTTGACGGCATCGTTGAGCATAGCGAGCGCTGCCGTCGTTCCGTGCGCTCCTGTCTTCTCAAGCCCCATTTCTTCAAGAATATGCGCGACAGAGTCGCCGATAGTCGGCGTCGGTGCCAGCGATAAGTCGACTATGCCAAATGAGACTCCAAGCATTTTAGACGCCTCCGCTGCCACAAGCTGACCAACACGCGTTATCTTAAATGCCGTCCTTTTTATTGTCTCGGCAAGTGTTGTCAAGTCACAGTCTCCCGCGCGGCGGATAGCTGCTGCGACAACGCCGGGGCCTGATACGCCGACGTTTATGACCCTCTCAGGTTCACCCGTCCCGTGGAAAGCTCCCGCCATAAAAGGGTTGTCCTCCGGTACATTTGCAAATACGACGAGCTTTGCGCATCCGACGGAGCCGCTGTCGCGTGTAAGATATGCTGTTTTTTTAATAACACCGCCCATTTCCGCGATGGCGTCCATATTTATGCCCGCTTTTGTTGAGGCGACATTGACAGAAGAGCACACAAGCTCCGTTTCAGAGAGAGCATCAGGTATGCTTTTTATGAGAAGTGTGGCGGCATCGATCGCTCCTTTTTGCACCATAGCGCTATAGCCGCCGATGAAGTTTATGCCAATTGCTTTTGCCGCCTTATCAAGCGTGTGTGCAATGCGCACGCAGTCGTCTGTCGTCCTCAGACCACCTGCCATATATGATATCGGCGTTACCGCCACGCGGTTGTTTATAATCGGTATGCCGTAGCGCTTTTCAAGCTCCGCTGTGACGGATGTTAGTTTTCCCGCGCTTTTCGTTATCTTATCGTAAATTTTATCGCAAAGCCTGCCGATATCGTCGCTTTGGCAATCATAGAGAGATATTCCCATTGTGACCGTACGTATGTCAAGATTTTCTTCATAAATCATGTTTACTGTCTCTTGTATTGCTTTAAAATTGAACATATTCCCTCCGGTTACTCTCTGCAATTAGATCTCATGCATCGAGTTGAATATATCCTCGTGCATAACGTGTATTTTTACTGAGCGCTCATTGCCTACACGCTCCATAGCGTCGACAAAGCTTGTAAAATCTATCGTCATACGCAATATATCGACAATCATAATCATAACAAAATACTCATCAAGTACCGACTGTGTTATATCGCTTATGTTCACGCTGTATTTAGCGCATTCCGATGCCACGCTTGCTATTATACCTATACTGTCGCGACCGACAACCGTTATGACAGCTCTCATGTTTATGTACCCCCTGCTCTCTTGCTATAATTGAAATATTATATAATTCTTTGACATTTGATTTTTTATAATATCACATATAAACACATTTTTCAAGCAATCGCTGTTATTAGCAAAACAAATTTTTAACTTGTGGGATATGCTGTTTCTCTTCGGGGATTCTTTACTGTTGTCTGTATGATTTCTCATTTTATTGCGGTAATGCGCGATATATGATATTATAAGTATATCGGGCACTAATAAAGCCGCGCTCTCATATTCCACCCCACACGACCGTAAAATGTAACGGAAGCATACGTATGTATTTTTCATTCGCACTGCTTCAATTAAATTAAAAATGCGGGGCAGAAAATGGGAATCGAATTGGAAATTAATAATAATGCTATCACAAAAGACACGTCAACACCGGGCGAGACATCGCATTTGACGCCTGCGATAAAAATAACGGATATATCATGCCACAGTCCTATCCCGGGCGACTTACCGGCGCCTGATGACATACTATCGGAGTCATCGGCACCGACACTTGTGACGGCGTCGCAAGATGATGCGCAAGCGGCAAAAAACGCTGTCAGCTCATCTGAGAATGAATCGGCAGCAGAGGTTATATCGCCGAATGAAACAGAAACAGCTAAAAATAAAATTGAAGCGGGTGTTTCAATAAAGGAACAGCCACGCCACAGCGAGGCTTTACTCGGGCTTTTGTTTTCAGCTGTTTTAATCGTAGGTGCTGCAACAGGCGCCGCTTTATCAAAAGTCGACAGTAAACTTATAGCTGATTTTGCCGCCATCGCCGGCGGGCGGCTTGATGCGTTTATTGCATCGTTTTACTCCGTAAGGTTTGACTCCATCATATCTTTCTTTCGTGCTTTGTGTATGGCAGCTTTGCCTGAAATACTGCTGATTGCTTTTATCTTTTTATCGTCGGTAACATACATGTCGCGGTATGTATGCTGTTCCCTCCTTTTCATACGCGGTGTGTCAGCCGGCTGCGCCTTATCGTATTCGGCATCGCAGGATGTAGTTCTTGCCGCATTTGCAACCGCCGCTACCGTCACGTCCGCAATGCTCGTTGCTGCGGCAACCGGCGCTGTTATGCGTGCGGACAGTTTTATTGAGGCAAAGGCACATACGCCGAAGATGAAATCACACGCCACATCACTTTATGTTCTTGCCCTGCGGTGTCTTATGTTCTGCGGCGGTGCTGCCATCGTTCACGCTGCCGCATACGCTGTTGCGTTTATTTCCACGACCAAATAACTTAATTTTTAAAGAAAATTAGATATAATAATTACATATAGCTTGCATATGCCCCGAAAGGACGTTTAAATTAATGGGTGACGAAAGAAAAAAACGAACAAATCGCAGTAGTAACAATGATAACGAGAAAAAACGGCGCTTTAGCTTCTTTGGTTTCGGCCGTAAAGACGGGCCGGGCGTCGACCCCAATGAAGAGCCTATACTTAAAAACCCGAACTTTGGGAATTTCTTCGTATTTTACTTCCGAAAGTTCCGTGAGCTTCTTTCAATAAACTTACTTCTTGTGTTCGGCAACTTCCCTATCTTCTTTTTCTTATTCTCACGTGCCGGATACTTTGGTATTAAATCAACAATGCCAGATGAGTGGTTGTTCGCACCACTATTTGGTGCTTATCAAATTAATCCCTCGCCCGTAATATCCGCTCTTTATGGCATATACGGCAAGCAAATTCCGATTGTGGTAAACACTGTCGGAACACTCGTCCTTCACTACCTGACGTACCTTGTTATCTTTACATTCGGACCGGTCAATGTCGGGATAACGTACCTTTTGCGCAATATGCTTCGCGGTGAGCCTGTATTCTTCATGAGTGATTTCTTCCAGACAATTAAGAAGAACCTCAAACAGGCGATCTCGCTCGGAATAATAGATATCCTCGGTCTTTTCCTTCTTATATACGACGTCATCTTCTTCTGGAATAGTCTTAATTCCGTAATGATGTATATTTTCTTCTATTTAAGTCTTTTAATGCTTGTCGTATTCATCTTCATGCGCTTTTATGCGTACCTCATGTTAGTTACATTTGACCTTAAGATAAAGAAAATCATAAAGAACTCCCTTATTTTCGCTATCCTCGGTATC
Source organism: Clostridiales bacterium (assembly GCA_012522015.1). Taxonomy (GTDB): domain Bacteria; phylum Bacillota; class Clostridia; order Oscillospirales; family CAG-272; genus DTU064. Next base: position 38,941 of record JAAYLD010000044.1, on the reverse strand, counting down.
AAGCGGAATATCGTTGCCTTAGTTGGTTATATTTTCGTCTTTGCCTTCAATTACTGCGCCCTGGCAATATATTTCCCAATAGGCATCATCTTGCCGTTCGTTATTGTTCCGGCGACGCTTATGGCAATCAATGTGTACACAGCTTATCCGAAGATTAAGGAAATAATGATAGACCCGTATTATACAGAGGATGGCAAGCCAATATCCGACGAACCCGCATGCGATACACAAACCTAAATTTTACTCATAATAAAAGTCAAGCTATTTGATAGCTTGACTTTTTACTTTTTGCTTATGTTTTATAAGCACCCACGTCATGTGCGGTTTGCGCTTTTCGGTATGAGAGCAACAACGAGGACTATAACTGCAACGGCTATTAGTACGGATATGACAATTCCCGCTACTGTCATGCTTCTGTCGGTATCCTGAACACCAAGCACTTCTCCGTTGTTTGTTCCGTTTGCATAGTTATTTGTGTTGTCATATGTCTGTTCGTTGCCCATATTTGCTCTGGTATCACCTGCCACGCCACCAGTCGTGCCGCCTGCCATACCGTCTGTTGTTTCATTATTTCCGCCGGCTGCGGGGGAGTTTTGATTTCCGGTAACTGTGCCACCGTTATACATGTCAGTCGTTATCCCGCTACGGGTTCCGTAATCAGTTACTGCAATAACTGCTACCCCTAAAACAATAACAAAAGCAACTGTCAATACAGCGGCTATAATTGGCTTATACTTCCGTGTAAACATAATATATTATCTTTCTATTCGCTTCGCTGCCAAGTGGCGGCGAAGATTGTCCTTTCCTTGAAAATGGTATATAATTATATTTCATCAGGCAAGAGTATCGCTTGATGATAATAATCGCTTGGCGATAATTGCTTTGTACCTTTGTTCAGTAGTATTTTTACACGAATAAAATATAATTATTCACACTATGTTTACTTTTAGGAGGTTTAGGCATTTTGGAAGAAAAAAGATTCCGTAAAAATGACGAAGGATTTATTTGTAAATACTGCGGCTTTGAAGTAAAACCGCTTGGTTATACATCCCGCAACCATTGTCCAAAATGCCTATGGTCTCTTCATCTTGATGTCAACCCTGGTGACAGAGCAAGCGATTGCGGCGGGCTCATGCGCCCCATACGCGCCGAAACTGACGCGCGGCGAGGGTTTATAATAGTCCATAAATGCGAAAAATGCGGCGCCATCAGCCGCTGCCGTGCAGCTCACAAGGCTAACGTTCAACCAGATGATATCAATTTACTGATAAAACTAACCGCTGCCTGCGACAGACTGTAATATATAAAGATTTACGCAAAGATGTAAGACATCAGTTGAGCTAACAATTATTTGCCCCGCTCACCTCCGGTCAGCCAATTAATAGTATTAGTTCTATTATATTACTTATTAGTATTGATTTAACAGCGCTCTTGTGCTATAGTAATTATAAAACTAAGCAGAAGTGTGAATAAACTGTTTGCGGAGGATGGCAAGACGATGTCTGATACAGAAAAATGTATCATATGCGGCAGCGCCGCCGGGACTTTAATAGACAGAAGCAACCTATATCATCATTGTTTTTACAAATGCCCAAACTGCGGTAATTTCTACGTTTCATATAAGTTTTACCATAAAAAACCGCAAGCTCTTGAGGAAGTTCGCCGTCATGCCGCTGTCATTTCCGGATATATTCGTGAAATGAATGAGATAGGGCATCACAGCAAGTGCCTTACCAGCACATTATGGGTCTCTATTTTAAACGATGAATTAGTTCCAAAGACTTTCGATGAAAAAGCAATGAAACTTCTACAATATGTTGAGAGACGCATGGGGCGCACAGGTGAACCCGTAAACCTTTACCACGGCGAGCAGCCTGCCTTATGTTATGCCAGCAGCAAAGATGAAGTGCTGCTCCTAATTGGCATGATGACCGAAAATGGCTATCTTAAGCCGCAGGGAGACGGATTTTACATCCTAACCGAAAAAGGACGTGATTTCTTAGACGGTAAAGAAATTATGGTTATAGAGCTGTAATATTCGGATTTATATTTATGCACTATTGTCCCCCACTTCACATAATTGCATAGCAAAAGCCCCGAGACAGAATATCCCGGGGCTTTTATGCTGAAGCGGCCATCTCAAAAGGGAAAAATTATTAGGTGACATATGACTGTATGATGTCTTTTTGTGCTTTTATACTTCAGTTATGTTATAATTATAGATAGCTTTGATTATATATACTTAGATAATGGAGCATTTAGTAATGGCAAAGAGAATCGTTACATTTGGTGAAATTATGCTACGGCTGCAGCCCTCTGGCTACGCACGCATTTCCCAAGCACGCTCATATGACGCCGTTTATGGCGGGGGAGAAGCAAATGTCGCCGTATCAGCCGCAAATTATGGGCTTAAATCTACCTTTGTCACAAAGCTGCCCGACAACCCCATTGCTGATGCCTGCATTGCCGAGCTGCGCGGGCTTGGCGTTGACATCTCCCGCATCATACGTGGCGGCGATCGCATGGGCATATATTTTGTCGAGCGCGGCGCTTCACAGCGAGCCTCAAATGTCATATATGACCGTGCTCATTCGGCAATCGCAGAAGCAACACCTGATGATTTTGACTGGGATGTAATATTTGACGGGGCTGACTGGTTCCACTTCACAGGCATAACACCGGCACTGTCAGATTCGTGCGCCAAGATTTGCCTTATCGCTTGTAAAAAAGCCAAAGAAAAAGGCTTGACTGTTTCGTGTGACATAAACTACAGAAAAAAGCTGTGGTCGCCCGAACGTGCTTGTGTCGTAATGAGCGGGCTTATGCAGTATGTCGATATTTGCATTGGAAATGAAGAGGATGCGGAAAAAGTATTCGGCATCAAAGCCCCGGATACGAATGTCATCACCGGTGAGTTGTCAGAGGAAGGCTACAGCTATGTGTGCCGTGAGCTGACCGAACGCTTTGAGTTTTTGGCTGTTGCTATTACACTGCGCGAAAGCATCAGCGCAAGCCAAAACAACTGGTCTGCAGTTCTTTATACCGGCGGCGAGATGTTCCGCTCTAAAAAATACTCCATTACCGTCATTGACCGCATCGGCGGCGGCGACAGCTTTACAGGGGCACTTATATATGCTATCCTTGATGGCTACGATTCAAAGGACGCGCTTGAATTTGCTGTTGCGGCAAGCGCTCTCAAGCATACAATTGAGGGAGATTTTAATCGCGTAACAAAAAAAGAAGTCCTCGCTCTTGTTGCGGGAGACGGAAGCGGACGAGTTTCAAGATAATAAAAAATGCAATAATATGTTCTGCGCCCGAAGGATATATCCTTCGGGCGCTATGTTTTTATATTAGTTCATTAGTTCATCGGAACATTGCGGCAAGCTCTTCTTTTGTCAGGCTCTTTTTTGGTGCGAAAGCTTGGGAGTTCATATATGACATTATGCTTGAATAAAGAGCCCTAGCCTCCGGATAACAAAAGTTTTCAAAAAGCCCCATGCCGCTTGCCATAAGTGTCCCGCCACAAACGTTCGCTTCAAAAAGCATTCCCATGTGCCGCATATGTGCAATCGAATCAAGAGCATATACAATCGGCTCTATGTGCGGCGGTAAGAGGATTGCGCGTCCGTTTGTCATCGGCCACCACTGATAATTTGTGTGGGGTTCCGTCGGGAAATAAGTGAAGGCAGGATGTTTCGGATCCATCATTAAGCCCATAAAACCGGATTGCCCGGGAAATGTCCCCACACACCAGAAATTCGTCGAAAATTGCGCTTTTATTGAGCCGGGTATGGCTTCTTCCGTCGCAGGTGGCGATAAAAACACCTTTTTGCCCGCCTCAAGTGCCGTTATAGCCTCTCTGAGACTGCGTGCAATGATTACATCGCCTGTATCAACTCCCCTCTCGCGCGGATAGACCCAAATGCGGTACGCATTTTCTATTGTTCGTTTACTATCACCACTTGCTTTGCCGCTTTCCACAACAGCAGCTTTAATCACAAGTGATAAAGGCTCGCCACCACAGTTAAGCTTAAAGTCTATGAATCCGGCGCTCGTCAGCTTCCCCTGCGGGAATGAAGTACACGGCAATTTTACAATAGCTTCCGTATGTTCGCCGTTTTTGCTTTGCGCATTAGAGCTGTTCTTCTCTATTGTTACTATGCAATCCCCTTCAATATCGCTCTTTCCGTAGTTTGCGACCTTTACCTCGGCTGATAATGTCTCACCATCCGTATAAGTGTACTTTTCAATCAGTACGAGCGGTAAAAAGTCCGTAAAAAAGCTGCGGAAGCGTTCGAGACGTGCGAAATCAAACGGTTTTTCGTTCATATGCGAATTTATCATGCCGACAAGAGCCGTTCCTTGCCCCGGAAAATCCTGAAGTCCGAGCAAAAACAGCCCTGACATTCCCTCTGTGCGAAGCGCAGCTTCTACCTCCTCGCGGTAGCATAAAAGCGAAAGCTCACCTGACGCTTCTACCCTCTTTTTCCACCCCGGCAAAAACCCCGCTTTTTCTACCCTTTCGCGAGCAGCGTTAATATTGCTGGCGATTGTTACACCCTTGTGTTCTTCCCACTCATCAAAATCCGACAAAATTTCATACTGTCCGACTTCAAAACCGATGACAGGCCCTGAATATTCGGTGCGAAGCGCTGTCATTGCCGCGTCATAATCAGTTTTCGCGGACGGGTATTTTTCATTTAGGTGCCCTTCCATGTTTGACGATGTCGCACGGAGGTGTAGCAACCGCCAGCTGCATGCTGTATAAAAATCGCTTTTGGGATCAGTCCCTGCGCGTCCGTAATGGAAGTTTGAGCCGCACGCGTAAAGCCGCGTCGGGTCAACTTTTTTTGCTGTGTCAAGAAGAATATCCATGCGCTTATGCCCGAGAGCCCCTGCGCAAAGCTCATTCCCGAGGGAAAGCATGACAAATGATGGATGGTTGGCGTATGCTGCAAGGATACTTTTAAGCTCAAGCATATAATAACCAAAGCTTTCATCGTCCTCAAAGGCACCTCGCTTCATCCAGCATGAAAGCTCCGGCGCCAGCATCACGCCAAGCTCGTCGGCCGCTGTAAATGCCGCGTCCGGCGGGCAGTGCGAGTGGAAACGAACGCTGTTTACCCCGTATGATATATATTTCGAGAGAACAGCTTTCCATTCATCGACTGTCATTGGCATATATCCCGTCTCGGGGAAAACGCAGCAGTTTGTCTCCCCACGAAGGAAAACAGCGCGCCCGTTGAGCATGAGCTTTCCGTCAGATGAGCAAAAATCGCGCAGGCCAAACGTTGCGCTGACGCCACAAAGTCCGCTGCCAGAAGCGAAAAGCGTGTGAAGATTGCCCTCGTATTCATCCCACCTCGCCGCCATATCCGACACCGGTATGCAGTCAAAGCGCAGCAGGTGACGTCCCACCGCCAGTCGGACATCCTTTTTCTCATCTTGCATGAATAAAGGGCACGAAACAGTAAGTGTTCCCTCGTATTCTTCAGCACATTCAAGCTCTAACTCGACATCAACTTTCGTGGCGCCACAGCGCGGGTATACACGGACGGCAGAGATGAAGTTTTTATCCTCGCTACGCAATCGTATGTAACCGAGGAGCCCGCACCAGTTCGTCTGTGTTTCATCCGTTGCAGCTGACGACGAAAGAATCGCCTCGCGCGGCCAGCCGTTGTATGAATTATCGCAACAAAGTGACAGTAAAAGGTCATCACCACTTATCGCTGCCTTTTTTACAGCGTCAGTAATTTCAAAGGTATACGGCGTTGATAGCGTCCCCTCAATGTACGGCGTCACATCGGCCCCGCCGGCATTAAGAGTAAGCTTACGGCTGCGCTCAATGTCGAGAAAAACGCGCTGTCCGCCATCTGTGAGGCGGCGAAGAACATCCGCCTTTACTGTGCGAGAGAAAACAGCCTTCCCTTCATATGTGAAGCGCCGCGATAAGCGCGATGTCGAAATCCCGCCCGGCTCAGGTGTGCCGATGCCGCCTTCATCAAGCGTCCCCGGCAACCGGATAGGCACATCACCATGGCTGGGAATTGATACTGTCCATATGCCGGTAAGACTTACAATACTCCTCTCTTGAAACCGAACTGCCATAATACCTCACCAAAAATCTCACCGAATACCGCAAAAACCGCTTTCTTTGGCAAGCGATGAGTCTTTACTTTATGTTTATATATCGCCTTAATTATATTTTGCTTTAATTTTCGCTTTCATACTGAATCTTTGTCTCTTTGTTGGCTTCTTCAATGAAAGCAACTGTTTCGTCTATGAGCGAAAGTGTGTCTTTGTTAAGAGATAATGCGTTTTTTTGCCGAAACTCATTTATCAGTTCTATGAAGTCATAATATGGCTTATGTTTTGCCGCAAGGCAGAGCAGCCCTGCCGTGCTTTCAATATCAGAGGTGTTTTTCGCAATGTATGTTATAGGCAAATAGTTTTTCTCCGCCACATATGCTATCTGTTCGTCTGTCAGCTCTTCCTTTATATCTATTAAAAGATATTCAGCCGTCACCGGGCTTATTATGTCGGCAAGGCACCTAAAAGCAGTGTCGGTAAGGCTTAGAAAATCAGTACTATATACATATTTTATAAACTCAATATATTCCGTCTGGTCATTTGTCGGCTCGTATGAGCCGTTTTTCAAAAACCTCTTATTGTCAAGATAATAGTTGTATGAAAGATTCTGAAGCGCTGTTTTCAGGGCGTCTTTTTTTGCTGCATCGTAGCTATCGATTATATCAGATAACGTATCAGCCCACAAATCAGCATTTGCACTGTACAGTTTTATCATAGCGCGGCACTTTAATATTTCGCTTTCGTTTTTATCTTTAGCATATGAAATAAGAAGCGAAAGCTCGTCGTTTTTTACTTCCGGAAACCACGTAAGAACGGCTCCCCTCACACCATCATTATCAGTTGTATCGCTGATAATCGAATAAAGAGCCGAATATTCCTCATATGTGAAAAATTTGCCTGCCACCGCTATCATTTGAATACGGTAGTCCGAGTTATTTTCTTTATTATTTATCTGCGCCATGATTTTTTCTGCGTCAAGAAGATTAAACCTATTATGCAGTGCAAGCGAAGCTAAATAAATGTTGTCTCCCCGTCCTGCATCGCACCTCGTATTTATTTTATTTAGCGCGCGGTAAAAATCCTCCTCCGTCATAGTGCTTAATCTTTCATAAAATCTTTGCGCGTCTTCTGTGCCGGCATAAACAGCTTTTACCATCCACGCATCCCTTATGTTTATATATGCAATTATGCTGATTGCCGATAAAATTAAAACAAAAACACATATGAAGATAAAACTCTTCACTTCTCTATTTCCCATCTGATATATCCCTCCCTTTATATATTATCCTAAAAGGCGAGTGCGCACAGCATGCTATGCTGATTATGTCGTCAAATTTATACAATATCCAATATTGAAAAAATAAAACGACTCATCCCACATATGAGTCTGTCAGATGACTATATAATGATTATAGTTTATTATTAATCGCTTGTAAACACTGCTTAATTATGGCATGGGATCTTGCTTTTTTTGTTCGTAGAACCTTTATAACACAACTGAGCAAAAAAGCCACAAGATATCTCAATTTATCCTGCGGCTTCATTATTGATGCAAGGCGGGTGGAGGCAGGGGGGCTCGAACCCTCGACCTCACGGATGTGAACCGTACGCTCTAACCAACTGAGCTATGCCTCCGGAGTAGTTATTATTATACTGCTCACCGCTTCATACTGTCAAGCTCTCACTTTAACTTCGACAGCTCGGCACACCACCATATTTTCGCATTTTGTTTACCTATACTTATTGATAAGCTCGCGTATACGAGATGTAAACGCAGCAAGCTCAGCATTCGAGCGTCCGGCGCAGCGTTTTGCTACCGCAAGAAGCTCCGTCGCTGTTTCAACAAGTGTATTATATACCCGCTCAGCCCTCCTCGTCGACGCGCTCTTGCCTTCATGGCGCTCCTTAACAGGCACGCCTTCCGCATCATATATAACTTTATTTGTCGCAAGGTCAAATACTGTGCCGCTGAATGGAGCTATTGCTTTACATCCAAATTGTTCTATCAGCCTGTCGCGGAGCGCTTCACATGACTCAGTGTCGCCATGATTTGCAAAAACGGTGCCCGGACGCTTTTTCATTGCTTCATACCATTCTATAAGGCCGTTGGCGTCGGCATGACTGCTTGTCCCGTGAAGAGCGCATATCTCGGCGCGGACAGCCACTTCCTCACCGAACAGCTTCACCGAACGCGCACCGTCAAGAATCGAGCGCCCAAGCGTCCCTGCCGACTGATAACCGGCGAAAAGAATGATGTTTTCCGGACGCCAAAGATTGTGCTTTAAGTGGTGACGTATCCTACCGGCCTCGCACATACCACTTGCCGATATAACAACCTTCGGTCGCATGTCGGTATTGATGCGCTTTGAATCTTCCGCTGTTTCCGAGAAAATTAAATCATCGTTCCATATAGGGTTGATTCCCGCATCAATAAGTGCCCTCATTTCACCGTCAAAGTAATCGGGGTCACACTTCATGAATATCTCTGTTGCTTCCTTCGCCAAGGGGCTGTCAAGGTAAACGGGGAAATTGGGACGGCTTTTTACAAGCCCTCTTAATTTTATCTCCCGTATCATATATAAAAGCTCCTGCGTCCGGCCAACGGCGAATGACGGTATTATAACACTTCCACCGCGGTCAAAGGCGCGATTTATGTAGCCGGCAAGCTCTTTATATGGATCCCCGTCGGAGGGAGAATGAAGGCGGTTGCCGTACGTTGACTCAAGAACAAGATAATCACCGCCATAAACCGGCTGCGGATCGCGTATTATCGGATGGTTTGTATTGCCTACGTCGCCGCTTAAAATTATTGTTTTCTCCACTCCCGCTTCATTTAGCTTTATTTCTACGCAGGCGGAGCCGAGCAGGTGCCCGATATCAAAAAAGCGCAGTTTAACACCGCCCACCGCTGATATTTCTTCACCATACGCATAACCGCGGAAAAGCTTCATCGTGCCGTTGACATCGTTTATGTCGTACATCGGCAAAACAGGCTCCCCGCCTGAGCGAACAGACTTTCTGCTTTTCCATTCTGCTTCCATTTCTTCGATGTGAGCAGTGTCGCGAAGCATAATATCGGCAAGGCGTCGTGTCGCCTCCGTCGAATATATCTCACCTCTAAAACCATCACGATATAGCTTCGGCAGCATTCCGGAGTGATCAATATGAGCATGTGTCAAAACAACAGCAGCAATCTCAGACGGTGCGACCGGCAGCGGGATGTTTTCATAAACGTTTTTCCCCTGCTCCATGCCGCAGTCGATAAGGTAATATATACCGGATGATTCTATTAGCGTACAGCTACCCGTCACTTCATGTGCCGCACCGATAAAAGTTATCTTCATTTTTATATTTTTCCTTTAAGATTTATATCGCAAAATATTAAAATGCGTGTTTTTATATTAATTAAACTCCGCTCCGCCGCCTAAGAGCAATAAAAACAGCTCCGCTCACAACTACAATGATAAATACAAACGCAAGCGGCATCAAAAAGTCTCCTTCGCTGTTTTTGTTATCATCTGTAGCATTTATTGTATCAGTACTCTTTTTTGTCATTGATTCAAGCTCATCTGACGTGTACTGACTGCTGTAGCCAGTTATTTTTGATATATAAATCTCGTCGCCCGCTGTGAAATCGGAGTAGAGAGATATGGCGTAGATTTTGTCAACTTCGCTGTAATCCGTAAGATCGATGTAAACATTATTTTCAGCGCCGGCCGTGAGCGTAGTCTGTGTGATATAAGAGCCGCTCTCCGACATAAACTCGACTGTTATGTCAGCGTCGCTGCCAGAGACAAGTGTAATATCAAATCTTATGACCGGCGCGGGTGAAAAATCAAGGGGGAAGGCCAGGGATGAATATAAAATCCCACCGACTCCGCTGCCAAACAACGCCCTGAGCACACGACCGCCGGCGCGGGGGGCTGAAACAAGCGATTTGCAGCCGTCATAGGTAAGCCAGCCACGCGTGTCATAAGCAGATGAGAAATCAAAGTAGGTGTAGCTTCCGGCAAAGTCAGCCGGAGGCTCCGGAACCACACTTCCATATACAATCGAGAGCGGACGTGCTCTATTGGCGACAGGGTCATTATCATCAAGCGCCATTATTATCCGCATAGCGTTAGTACCGGTTGCCTGTGCCAGTATGTTGGCTGCCGATGCATACTTGTCCGTGTCAATAAAACGAAGGACATCAGTAAAAATGCTCCAGTCGGCATCAGCTATTGTCATGCTGTCAGGCGCCAAAATAAACGCTGAGACAATCGGAGATTTAGCTGTGGAATAATAACCAGATACATAACCCGATGCAAGCGATGAAATGTTTACGCTTCCCTCCGGTCTCCAGTAAAACATTACACCGCTTGGCGCCGGAAGCCCCGAATTTTTGAGCTTACTGTAATAATCGGCAAGAAGTTCAATATTATCGGCCCCGACATACACAGCAGCGCCGCTGTATTCTCCTGATGATGAGAGCGGCGATTGCCAGAGCACGCGATAGTCAAACGCTCCGCCTTCTTTAATGAAAGAAGACACTGTTCGAAGGAGGTGCGCCGCGTCATAGACCCCTCCGTCAATGCCCGAACCGGCACATAAAACGGGACCCATCGGCAAATACACCTCAAAGTTTGATATATTGGCACAACCGACCTCATAAATGAGCCGCATTGCTCCCTCAAGCAGCTTCGCATACTCGACAGGCGATACATTCGTGCCGGGACTATTCTTTGATACGGTATCCGACGCATCAGCACCGGCTATCACACCGGCGACGTATCCGTATTCTGAGCTACGGTACCTTGACGTAAGAAAATCAACTGCTGAGTAAAGGATGCCAAAAGACCGCTCATCATCCGCCCGCAGGGCATAATAATGTGCTGATTTTGACACCTTGTCCTCTTCCATATCACCTGCGGAAAGCCCCGGATCGGTGCACAAAAGCCGGATATAAACACGGGCGCCTGTCAGCGAATAGCACCGAATGAGCGTGTCAAGCTCTGATATAAAGGCACTGTCGAAGTAATAAATCTCACCACCGAAAGTATAAAGCCGTCCGCCGGACGATGTGCCAAGCAGCTTTGTCAAATCAACGTCAATTACAGTGGCAGACACGCCAAGGCCGCTATGCTCCTTCACGCCGCAAAGCCCCTTAATTCCGTCCGATATGGCTTTTGGTAAGGCAGATCCAAGTAAAGACGGATTCGATATATACATAGAAGAACCGATTTGTAAAGTGGTGCCGTCATAAATTACAGCAGCGGCGTACCTGTAAGTAAGATACCCGGCAGGAAGCGCCGATGAGCTCACCGTAACGCTGAATCGCGTCGTCATTTTTATCTCTGCGCACGGCTGTGCCGCCGCCATATATTCCTTATCGTCCGCCCACGACGGAATTGCAAAAATAGCTATTTTACCATTGATATAATCGCCTGCCACATCAAACGGAACAGTTCCCCTGACAGTTACAGAACCATCAACCGATACCTTACACGATTCAAGCGCACCTATACCTGCCTCTTGTGGCACCGGCAGCGAATGCGGTGATATGGAGTAGATATATAAATTGCCGTCAATGACGTTTTCAGCTGTCAGTGTAAAAGATTCTATTGAGGCAAGATTTGGCACATCGAAATAATAAGCTCCCCGGCTTGCCCTGCCCTTGACTATCTTTACGTCTGTCGTGTTTGTTGTGCCATCTTTATAAACATACGTTATCGAAAGGAAAACATCTGTTTCAGTGCTGCCGGCAACGATACGTATCGCATTATACGACGGCGCCGACGTCGTATCGGCGAAAACTGGTTTCGCGGTAAGCGATACTATCCCGTCAGCACCAGCAGCTAATTTTATATATCCGGAGGTAAGTTCGTTTGAGTATAAGCCTTTATTTATTACAAATTGGCTTGTCATGAATGTATCTTCATGTAATGTATCAGCCTTTACTTTTGATGTTATATTGTCAAGCTGCCACGAAAGGCTGAATACACCATCAATACTTGACATAACCTTTATTGCAACAGATATTCCTGTAATCTGCGTGCGTCCGCTCCAGCCCGACATCGGCACTATAATACTCGTCCAAATATCAGCGTAGATGCGTCTTGATGTAGTTATAGTGTCGTCGGTTGAGTGGATATTGACGGTAACCATAAATTCAACATTTTTGCCCGTATTCGCGCTCGCCCTCGGGAAAACCAGCGTGTCCGCTTTTACTCGAAGCTCAATGCTCTGGTATTCATAAAGATTAACAGGCTCATTAAAACTTGTGCTCACACTGTAAATGGCACCTGCACGGGCAGTCTCTCTCCGCAAGGACAAGTAGCCATAATCTGTTTCATCAGCAGCAGAGTTGATATCAGCGGCAGTGTATTCCTCCCTTGACAGTGTCGTTCCAGCGTCGGACGCAATCCATACGGCGCCATCCCATAAATTATCTAAAACATAGACATCGCCGACAGCAGTGTCTTCATTCGCTGCCATAGCAAAAAAATCAAAGCATAATAGCCCAGCACATAAAAAAGTGACAGCAAAAAATAGTGTTGCGATAGCTTTTCTTCGCCATATCAAAAAAACGGCGCTATGCTTTGCCGTATCGCATTTTTTCATCGCTATAATTGCTGCCACCTCCCCGCCGAATTTTCGTTTTCTCCATTATATCATAAGCATTATGATAAATAAATATAAAACGTTTCAGCAAAAGTGATATACTGTATTCTCATGTTAATTATGTAAATTGAGTTGACAAAAATGTGCGTTATTAGTATAATTATTGTTAAGTTGATAACTTATATGATAGAATTTTCACAAAATGAGCTGTGTTTCGCAATTTTTTCACAAAAATCACATACAGAGAGGTCATAATTAACAGTGTTCAACCAATAAAGTAAAACGGGGGAAGATTTCTTTGAGGATGAAAACAACAAGGCTTGAGAGAATGCGAGAGCTTTTTTTACAAATGCCGTATATATCACTATCGGAGCTTGCCGCCATTTTCCCGGAAATATCGGAGATGACGCTTCGCCGTGACATTGATACCCTTGAAGCGGAGGGTGCTGTCATACGCGTGCGCGGTGGCGCCCGTTCAATGAAGTTTATCACGGCAACGTATGAGGATAGCTACGAGGCGCGCCTTTCGCTCGACACCACAGCAAAGGCAAAAATAGCGTCGGCTGCCATACGATTGTTTGACACGGGAATGTCGATATTCATCGATTCTGGCACGACAACGCTGCACATAGCTGATTATTTGCCAAACGACAGATTTCTTATAACAACATCGTCGCCCGATCTTGCAAGGGAGCTTCACCGCACTCCGCTCGCTGTTATAAACATTGTCGGCGGGATGTACAACCGTGAAAATCACACGCTGTCCGGGCAAGGAGCGATAAAATTCATCTCCGATATGACATTTGACCTTGCTATCATGGCGCCGTCAGGCTATACGAAAGAGGGCGGCTTTTCATCAGGCAATTACAGCGAGTGTGAATTCAAGAAAAAAGTCATTGAGCGCTCGCGTAGTGTCGCAATGCTGATAACAAGCTCAAAATGGGGGCTGAAACAACCTTACACCTTTGCGTCACCTGATGATATTTCAACAATTATAACGGATGCCGAGCTTCCTCTGCATTTTGCGCAGGATTTTACTTCATCGAAAACCTCCATTATTATCGCCTAATCTAAAAACTGCTATTGTGGCATAACAACATGACAAACAAGTTAGTTCGGAGGAATGAATATACATATGGCAAAGATAATCATAATGCCGCGTCAGGGACAGAGCGTTGAAGAATGTATTATAACAAAATGGTCGAAAAAAGTAGGAGAAAAGGTCGCAGCAGGCGACATTCTTTTCTCATATGAAACAGACAAATCAGCTTTTGACGAAACCTCAGATACAAACGGCGTGCTTCTTGCCGCTTTATATGACGAAGGGGACATCGTTCCGTGCCTTTCGCCCGTCTGCATAATTGGTGAGGCGGGCGAGGACATAAGTTCTCTTTTAGCAGGGATAAAAAACACCGAAAAATCTACATCAAATGATAAAACCACGGATACAAAAACAGACGCACCTGTGTCTGCAGCCGCTGCCGCAAATGAAGCGACCGCTCAAAGCACCGGCACTATCAATGAAGGAAATATTAAAATATCGCCGCGCGCAAGACTTAAGGCCGAGCGGACAGGTGCTGATATCACATCCGCTATCCCAACGGGGTACGGCGGTAGAATCATCGAGCGCGACATTGACCGTGTGCTTGATGAAGCGGCTCGCTTAGGTATGGTAACTACAAGAGAGGATATGAGCACCAATATAATGACACCAAATACTGCAACCGCCTCTACTGCAAGTGTAGAGCAGGCGCCCGCTGTACAAATGACAGCAGCCGCAACAGACGATTACATAGACATACCGCTGACGCCGACGCGCCGCGCAATCGCCGCGTCAATGCACCGCTCGCTGACAGAAGCGGCACAGCTTACTCTCCACTCCTCCTTTGACGCAACGGAAATGCTCTCTCTTCGCGCAGAATTCAAAGAAAAAAGCGCGACTCTCGGCCTTCCGGATATTACACTTAACGATATGGTGCTTTTTGCCGTCTCCCGCGTCATTCTCTCGCACCCTGACTGTAACGCTCACTTCATAAATAACGCTATACGTCGTTTTAATACAGTCAATCTTGCCGTTGCCGTTGACACGGAAAGGGGGCTTCTCGTTCCCGTAATCCGCGGAGCGGAAAAAATGTCGCTTTCGGAAATTTCAGTTGCTGTCCACTCACTTGCTGCGGAAGCAAGAAGCGGGCGCATTTCACCTGATGCCCTTCGTGGCGGAAGCGTCACCGTAACAAACCTTGGTTCGCTCGGCGTTGAGAGTTTTACGCCCGTTCTCAACCCGCCGCAGACCGTCATAATCGGCATTTGCGCGCCCGTCACGCGAGTTCGTGAGAATGGTGACGTATATCCCGCTGTCGGTGTGTCGCTTACATTCGACCATCGCGCGCTTGACGGCGCGTCAGCCGCTCGTTTTTTGCGCGATCTCTGCACCGCGATGGAAAACATAAGCCTTTATCTTGCAAAATAACAAAGCGAGAAAGCAAAAATGTGAAATGAAGCGGAGATATCTTTATTATGGGGAGCAGTGAAAATAAATTTGATTTAATTATTATAGGCGGCGGCCCCGCCGGGTATAACGCCGCTATCCGCGCGTCTGAGGAAGGTTTAAAAATGGCTCTTTTTGAAGAGCGGGCGCTGGGCGGCGTATGCCTAAACGAAGGCTGTATTCCGACAAAAACGCTTCTTTATTCGGCAAAGATTGCCGACAGTGCCCGTCATGGCGCCGATTATGGCGTCAAGGTTGATAGCGTATCGCTTGACCACGCCGCTATCATCAAGCGCAAGAACAGGGTCGTTCGCACACTAACAGGTGGCGTCGCTGCCTCACTGCGCACAGCATGTGTCACTGTTCTGCGCGAAAGCGCCAAAATTGACGGAAGAGCTCTGTCCGGCGAAGGTTTTATCGTTTCAGCCGGCGGTGAGAAGTTCATTGCCAAGCGGCTTCTTTTATGCACAGGTTCATATGCTTTTATACCGCCCATCCCCGGCATTGACGAAGCTGTCACCGCAGGATACGCCGTCACGAGCCGCGAGATTTTATCACTTAGCAGCATCCCGCCGCGTCTTATTGTCATAGGCGGCGGTGTTATCGGGCTTGAGCTTGCGTCATATTTTAACTCTGCCGGCTCTGACGTAACCGTCATCGAGGCTATGCCACAGATAGCCGGCGCGACGGACAGCGATATTTCAGCAATACTGTTGCGCAACCACGAAGCAAAAGGCATAAAATTCAAGCTCTGCGCAAAGGTTACATCCGTGCGTGACGGCACTGTTACATATGAATCAGGCGGGCAAGTGGCGACGCTTGACGCCGACCTAATTCTTGTTGCTGTTGGCCGCAGACCGAAAACGGATGCTGTCGGCCTTGAAAATATCGGTGTCCGTACTAATCGCGGCGCTATTCTAACCGACGATGCCTGCCGCACATCAGTTCCCGGCGTTTTTGCCGCCGGTGACTGTAACGGAAAATCAATGCTTGCGCATACGGCATACCGCGAAGGCGAGGTTGCCATAAATGTAATGACAGGCTTGCGCGATACCGTCGATTATAACGCGATTCCCGCTGTTATATATACAAATCCTGAAGTTGCTGACGTCGGCGAAACGGAAAACAGTGCAAAAGCAAAAGGCATTGATGTCAAAACGGCTACCGTTCCGCTTGTGTATAGCGGTCGCTATGTCGCCGAAACGGAGTATGGCGACGGCATATTAAAGCTCGTTGTTGGCAAGCAGCATAACAATGTCCTCGGTGTGCACATGATAGGGCCTTGCGCATCGGAAATTATTTACGGGGCCGCTATGCTCGTCGCACGCGAGGTAAGACTCGACGAGCTCCGCCGTGCTGTTTTCCCGCACCCCACCGTCGGTGAAGCCCTCCGCGAAGCAGCATTCATGATTAAGTAGTGGCAACTTAAAGAGGAACGCGGGGGCGTTGCCCCCGAACCCTCACTACTTTCTTTAGGAAAGAAAGTAGCAAAGAACCAAAAAAGCGGTGACGCACAGCGTCGCCGCGGGGGATAACCGGGATTATCAAGAGGGCAGAAGCCCCATGTATAAAGCAGCAAATCAAAATCAAAAAATTACAGGAGAAAAACCATGCCAAAGTCTCAGTTCATCGACCCTGCGACAGCATTTGAACCAACTTATATTAAATTTAAAGATATCCCTGTTTGCCAATATAAAAAAACGCCCGAAGAAGAGATTGCCCTTTACGGACGTGACAATCTCTTGCGGATTTATCGCGATATGCGCATAATACGCGTGTTTGAGACAATGCTCAACGAAATTAAGACGAAAAGCGAATATCACAGTGTAAAATATACATACCCCGGCCCTGCCCACCTGTCGATTGGGCAGGAAGCGTCATGCGTCGGGCAGGCATATGCCCTAACACTTGATGACTATTCCTTCGGCTCCCACAGAAGCCACGGCGAGATACTGGCACGCGGGCTTGCGGCGATAAATCAGCTCGACGAAGCCGAGCTTTACACTACAATGAGCTCCTACATGGACGGCTCAATTCTGCGTGTCGTTGAGGACAGCCAGCGCGAGTTTGGCGATATAAAGGAGCTTGCCATATGCTACCTTCTCTATGGGACGCTTGCCGAAATATTCGGCCGCACCACAGGCTTCAATCGAGGTCTTGGCGGTTCGATGCATGCATTTTTCACACCGTTTGGTATTTATCCGAACAACGCTATCGTCGGTGGCGCGGCGCCTATGGCACTTGGTGCTGCCCTCTACAAGCGCTGTAACAAAAAGCGCGGTATTGTCGTCGCAAACATAGGCGACGGCGCGCTCGGACGTGGTCCCGTGCTTGAAGCAATCAGCATGTCGGCAATGGATCAGGTAAAGAAGCTTTGGGATAAAGAAGGCGTCAAAGGTGATGGCGGCTTGCCGATACTTTTCAATATATTCGATAACTTTTACGGCATGGGAGGGCAGACACAAGGCGAAACGATGGGTTTTGACATGGCTGCCCGTATCGGCGCCGGCTTTTCGCCGGATGCTCTTTTGGCTGAGCGCGTCAACGGCTATGATCCCCTCGCCGTCGCTGACGCTGTTGCCCGCCAGAAGAAAAATCTCACATCCGGCCGCGGTCCTGCTCTTCTTGATGTTGTTACATACCGCGTATCGGGACATTCGCCGTCCGACTCATCAACATACCGCACACCGGAGGAAATAGCTGCATGGCGTGACGCCTGCCCGATTGCCGTTTTCCGCGAAAAATTCATCGCTGCAGGTATTTTCACATCATCAGAGCTTGACGCGATTGATAAAGAGATAATGCTTCGCACGGAACGCATCTGCTCGCTTGCCGCAGACGAGAAAAAGTCACCGCGTATGGATCTCGTCCGCACCCCCGACGCTATTGCTTCGCTTATGTTTTCGAATGAGCACGTACCGAGCATGGATCCGGAGCGTGAACCGGAAGTACTCATACTTAAAGAAGAAAATCCGCGTGCAGTTCAGCTCGCCACGCGTAAGCGCTATGCCTATGACGAATCGGGGAAACTATATCCAAAAGCAAAGCTGTTTACGCTTCGCGACGGGATTTTTGAAGCTGTGCTTGATAAAATTTACGAAGATGCAACGCTTATCGCTTATGGCGAGGACAACCGCGACTGGGGCGGTGCATTTGCCGTATATCGCGGTCTGACGGAAGCGCTCCCGTACCACCGCCTTTTCAATGCACCTATTTCGGAGGCTGCCATTGTCGGTTCCGCCGTCGGTTATGCTATGTGCGGCGGACGGGTGATTGTTGAGCTGATGTACGCCGACTTTATCGGCTGTGCGGGTGATGAAATATTCAATCAGCTGCCGAAGTGGCAGGCAATGAGCGCTGGCCTGCTTAAAATGCCCGTCGTTTTACGCGTCTCAGTCGGCAGTAAGTACGGCGCGCAGCATTCGCAGGACTGGTCCGCGCTGACAGCACACATACCCGGGCTGAAAGTTGTTTTCCCTGCGACGCCGTATGATGCGAAAGGGCTTATGACAGCTGCTCTCAACGGTACTGACCCTGTTGTTTTCTTTGAAAGCCAGCGAATTTATGATGTCGGTGAACAGTTTGAAAAGGGCGGCGTACCCCGCGAGTCGTATGAAATAAAAATAGGCGAGCCTGATATTAAGCGCGTAGGTTCGGACGTGACTATTTTATCAATCGGCGCTGTTCTTTATCGCGCGCTTGATGCGGCAAAGATACTTGACGAAAAATACGGCATATCAGCCGAGATCATAGACGCACGAAGCATTGTTCCTTTTAACTATACGCCTGTTATTGAGAGTGTAAAGAAAACAGGGCGAATCATCATTGTCGGCGACGCTTGCGAGCGTGGCAGTGTCATGCGTGATATGGCTGCTGTTATCAGCGAGCTTGCCTTTGATTATCTTGACGCTCCCGTCGCCGCTCTCGGTTCACGCAACTGGATAATACCGGCTTATGAACTTGAGGGGCACTTCTTCCCGCAGGCGCAGTGGATTGTCGATATAGTATGCGAAAAGCTGCTGCCAGTACCCGGCTACGTCGCGGCGACTTCGTGTACCGACACCGAAAAGCTTGACCGTGAGGCAAAGGGAGTATAAAATAACATAGAAAATAACATAGAAATTATGACTGTAATAATAAACAACCGCACCGACCCATATTTTAACCTTGCTGCGGAAGAGGCGCTTCTCACGCTCTCACACGAGGGCATTGTCATCGTCTGGCGAAACTCACCCGCCGTCGTCATCGGGCGCAACCAAAACGCATACGCGGAGATCCGGCGCGCATATGCAGAGGAAAACGGAATAAAGCTTGTGCGGCGACTGACAGGCGGCGGTGCTGTTTTCCATGACTACGGCAATGTAAATATTTCATTTATTACTGATGATAGTGGAGAAGGCGCTGATTATGCAGAAGCTGCCGCTCCAATTGTTGAGCTTTTGCACAGTCTCGGCATAAAAGCAAAAGCCGGCGGACGCAACGATGTTACAGTCGACGGGGCGAAAATATCCGGTTTTGCCGCGTGTGTTTATACGCCAAAAGGGGTCGAGCAGGCAAAGCTGCTTCGCCACTGCACTCTTCTCTGGGACGCTGATCTTTCACATCTTGAGGGAGTTCTGCGTCCGGATGATGGCAAACTTATAAGCAAAGGTATCCCAAGTGTGCGGGCACGCGTCGGCAATTTGCGCGATATGCTCGCAACCTCCGGTTCCGCTTTCGCACAAATGTCAAGCGACGATTTTTTCAACTATACTGTAAATTTTTTAACTTCTTATTATAACTGTCATGTTCGCGAGATGAGCGGGGATGAAACAACTCTTGCTGAAAAACTTGCTGATGAAAAATACTCGCGCTGGGAGTGGAATTATGGCGAGTCGCACGTTTATGCGCGCTCATATGGTGCTCGCTTCCCGTTCGGACGGGTAAACGTTTCTCTCGATACGGACGGCGGTGTCATATTACGTATTAAACTCACCGGCGACTTTCTCGGCATGCGGGACATATCCGAGCTTGAAGCGTCGCTTACCGGTGTCAGGCTTGATGTAAACGAGATTGAAGCTTTATTATCATCCCTGCCGGGCGGCTCATCTGTAGGTGATTATATAGCCGGCGCCGACGCTACTACCCTTGCGCAGCTTATAGCTCTCGGTTAAGGACAGGCGGAGTAAGGAAAATAAAAAAATAAGATAAAATAATAATGAGAAATGGGGGACGATTATGAGTAACGGCAATAAAAGTGCCGCTTGCAGCTCAGGGGGTTACGGCATAGCGGCAGCTTTTTACGACACCCTCAACTCACACGTTGACTATGCCTTATGGGTCGATTTTATCGAAGCTGTTTTCCGCCGTTTCTCGCAAAAAAAGCCCCAGCTTGTGCTTGATCTTGCATGTGGCACGGGGACGATTACAATAGAACTTGCCCGGCGCGGTTACGATATGACCGGCATTGATATTTCGGTTGATATGCTCTCCCGCGCACGCGAAAAAGCTGATGCAGCAGGTGTAGACATACTTTGGCTATGCCAGGACATGCGCTCATTTGAACTTTATGGAACGGTTGATGCCGCTGTCTCTTGCTGCGATTCAATTAATTACATCACTGACCGCCGTGATGTGGAAAAATGCTTTGCTTTGCTCCATAATTATCTCGCCCCGGATGGCATTTTGCTTTTTGACGTAACATCCCCTTATAAATTTAAGAATATTTACGGGCAAAACGATATAATACTCGAAGAAGATAATGTTTTTTGCGGCTGGCGCAATGTCTATAATGAAAAAACTGGTCTTGCACGCTTTTATCTTACGTTTTTTGAGCGTTGGGGTGATGTTTGGGTTCGCTATGACGAGGTGCAACGTCAGCGATGCTATAAAATTGAACTTTTAACGGATATACTGAAAAAGACAGGCTTTGATGTGCTCCTTATAACAGGTGGTTATGATATGTCTCCCCCCTTTGAGGAGAGCGAACGCATTTATATTGCCGCAAGAGCAATAAAATAAAGGAAAATAAACACATATAAAAAAGGAATTACGGTGATACCATAATATGAATGAAGCAAATAAAAACAACACCGCAAAAAAACCGTATGGCACATCTTCTATCCTGCGCGCGATATCGCGCGACGGCAGCACACGCATATACGTTTTAAACTCTACAGCTATCGTTGACAAAGCCGCTTCTATACATCGCACAACTCCCACTGCAACTGCTGCTCTTGGTCGCCTGCTTACAGCAACATCAATCATAGGCTCCATGCTCGGCGATCCTGAAGATTCTGTCACGCTCATAATCCGCGGTGACGGCCCTGCCGGCGCTATTGTAGCCGTTGCCGATTATATGGGGAATGTGCGTGGCTATATTGAAAATCCCGATGTCGATTTGCCGCTTAAATCAAATGGAAAACTTGACGTCGGCGGAGCTGTCGGGCGCGGTGTACTCCAGGTTCTGCGTGACACAGGCGCATCCGAACCGTATATCGGCTTAACGGAGCTTGTATCAGGCGAAATTGGCGAAGACATTGCTGCTTATTATGCCGGAAGCGAGCAGATACCGACGTTATGCGCTGTCGGTGTCCTTGTCGACCGAGACTACTCATGCCGTGCGGCCGGATGCGTGCTCGTACAAATGCTGCCTTTTTATGATGACGCAGTAGCAGCAAAATTTGAAGAAAATGCAGGAGAACTCTCCCGCCTTTCCTCGATGATTGACGAAGGAATGACAAATAACGATATACTTGCCGTTGTCTGCCGTGGCATTGAATATGATATTTTTGACGAAATTCCTGTCGAATACCGGTGCACATGCTCGCGCGAACGTACAGCTGATATCATCGCAGGTTTTGACCGGCAAGAGATAGAAGATATATTCGCTGAGCATAGAGCAAAAGGGAAGCCGGAAATAATTGAGCTTTCATGTCAATTCTGCGAGAAAAAATATGTTTTTAGCAGAAGTGATACAGAAGCGCTTTTATCTAATAAAAATAAAAAATAATTGAATTTTTAAACAGAGCGCTTCATCCGCATGCCCCTGCTAAAAACACTATTATTCAGCAAAGCAAAAAGTCAAGCTTTTTAATGCTTGACTTTTATTGTTTGCAATGTTTCTTAGCATTATTTTTAATTATAAATTATTATTTTTACTACATACTTTATTATAGCAATATCACTAAAATGATATTATTAACAATCCAATATTATCGCATCAAGTGGTAATTTACATTCTGGCAAAACGAATATCAAAAGTGCAAACAGCCAAAGATAATATCGCGGCAAAAACCGCGCATCATCACCTTCAAAACGGGATTTGTTTATGGATAAGTCGGAAAAGGATATGTTTGGCGAGGTGTATCGCAGTGCAAAAAGCGGAGCTGATACAATTTTAGCTCTTTTGCCGCGTGTAAAAAATGAGCAGCTTATGGGAGATTTAACAACACAGCTCAACGGATATTTATCTTTTGCTTTTCGGGCAGAAGGCGGACTGGCGCAGTGCCATGCGAAGCCGAAGGAAGAAAGCAAAGCGAAAACCTTCGCAACAAAAGCGGGTATTGCCGCAGAAACAATGTTCGACGCATCGCCATCTCATATAGCAGAGCTATTAATTAGAGAAAATAGCAATGACGTAGTAACGCTTGACCGCGCAAGGAATAAAGCTGAAAGATCGATTGAACCATCGGCCAACGTAAGTGAAGCGTATGAGCTGGGTGGTGAACTTCTGGCATTTCGCCAAAAGAACCTTGAGCGGATGAAAAAGTATCTTTAAAGGCAAAAAGGAACGCCGCTTATTATACAGCGGCGATGGGGAGTGCTGCTGTCATGCACTCCCCTTCCTTTTGTTAATTCACTCAGCCATACCTTCTTCCCTTATGTACACGAAACATCCGCCTCAAAAGCGGAACTAAAAACCGTGGCGGTTTAACCACAACAATTCTCATGGCCCAACTAATCCCCCATTACAATAATTAATTTAATACTTGCTGCTTTCATTATATGACAAGCGTTTTTTTTTGATATTGTTATGTATAGCAAAAGCTATACACGAATTTCGTCGCGTTCAATCATATGTTATGACCAGTATGTCTATAATAAACAAAATAATGTCCTATTCTGTCCAATTATTTTCAACACAGAAACGATTATTTGTATTAATATTATATTGGTGGCATAACATATGATAAAAGACGTTATATGGTGCATACTATAAAGCACATTTGTTATATAACGCCGCTTTAATGCTTACATTTGTTCTCATGATGTTAACACAGCTTTTGCTCGTTTATCGTCTTATCAAGCTGCGGCGCTAACACCGATAGCTTGATTTTAAATATATGTGTTTAGTTTTCAACCCAAAATTCACTGCATAAACGCGCATGTGCGCGTTTCGTGTAAATCCTCCGTTTCCTCTAAGTATAACGCCCAGAAGCTGTTGCTTCTGGGCGTTATACTTTTATATTTATGATTAATTCTTGTTTTCACTCTGATTTTTTCATATGCTTGTCTTTGTCGACTAACAAACTGCCGTTTTCTTGAGGCTCACTCGATGTTTGTGATAAAGGCAAAGACATAGCCTCCAATTCTGGCGATATTACTTCGCTTGTATCTGCGTCTTCTTTTCCCTTATTACTGTTTCGGTGAAGCTTGATCTGCCCCGCATACCACATAGAATATAGTGTAAGAGCCAGTATAATGACGGCTGCACAATAAACTATGAGAGTCGTAGCAACTGCCCTTGGCATCTCCGGGAAGAGGACAAAAAGCATCATAGTAGCGTAAAGGGATGCAGTACAATATTTACCGTACCAGCGTGCGCTGTTGACAGCCCCTGCTATTTTTACAACAATGCCGCCAAGTGTTACCATAACCGCTTCTTTTACTAAAAGTAAACTGAGCAGAATTAAAACAGCCTTGTTTTTCGCAGCGACACACATAACCATCGTTATCTGCGTCATATGGTCGGCAAACGGGTCAAGCACCTTCCCAAGATCCGTTACCTGTCCGAGACGGCGAGCTATCTTCCCATCGACTACATCGGTTGCAGCAGATAAAATAAGTGTTCCGACGGCAGCGTAATACTTGCTGTTGAAATATAAAACTGCGAACAACGGTATCAGTATAATGCGGAAATAGCTTAAAATATTTGGCACTGAAAATGCTTCTACTCTGAATTTCGATAGCATATGAGAAAATACCCGCTTATCAAATTTGTCTGGTGATTTCAGCGAAGCGAGGTCTGGATATGCCTTGGCACGCTTGCGGAAGTGCTTATTATATTTTTCCGCAAGCCTGTCGGCCATATCATTTGAAACACGGGAAACCTTTTTGGGAGGATATGCGATAAGGCCGCACACAATTCCATAAGGTATGCCTATTATTAGATCAAGTATAGAATGCTGCTTTATAAATAAAGTCGAAATGCTGATTATAACAGCACCAATAATGACTGGCAAACGCGCTTTTTTTGAAACATACTCGCTTTTAAATACAGCAAATACAACGATGATGCAACCGATGACATGCATGCTTGGGCAAACGTTTGTATTTGTATCAGCAGCATAAATTAGCCGTAAGATGTCGACGGAAATACCACTGAGTCCATCAAGTGATGGACGAAGATCCTGCCCGTTCGGAATTAGAGCGTAAATCACAAGGACAGAGAAAAACGAAAAGCATATGGCTGTAACATACCTTCTAAACTCATTTTTATCCTTAATAGAAAAAAATATGCCCGGACATACAAGAAAAGGATACCAGAGTATGTATGCATAGATGAACCATACTATAAACGGTATTTTATCGTCAACAGGCAGGTACACTACATGATAATCGCTTACTATTAAGCGCTCTTCAACAAAAAAGGCAAGAATATAAAGCGGTACTAAAAGCGTATAAAATAAATAATCATACTTTTTCAGCCTAAGTTTTAGTTTTTCTTTTCTATTAATGTCCATATAAATTGTCCGTTTCACTTGACGTTTGTCTTTCGTCTTTGCATTTCGTCTATGGTTTAATTTCCTTGTAACTATCCTCGATTTTATAAAAAGTGCTTATGTCCGGCTTTTTCGTTTAAAATTTTTCTAATCGTTGTTTTTGTCTATTTGGGGCGTCACGTTATCATGCCCGTCACTTTTACCGCTCATGATATAACGCACAATCATATCGGCGGCACCGGATGGAAAATCAATCTTCCAGCGCTCCAAATAAGGCTTTGTAAGTGCGGGGTCTTTTACACACCTCACAACGAGGTTGACAAGCTCATCGTTTGTTTTACCGTAAAGGACATAATTATGCTTGGTAAAAAACTCATAATTGCGGGTTTCACAGCCGGGAACAGCATCAATGCAAAAAAGCGGAATTCCTTTTGCTATTGCTTCCGTTGTGCTCAATCCCCCCGATTTTGTCATGAAAAAATCCGCAGCATCCATATACAGCATCATCTTGTCCGTATAACCGACGATATGCACATTTTTAGGGGTATTGATGTTGCCCTCGGTGAGCTTATTATATATCCGTTTGTTTCTACCGGTAATGACGACAATAGTTACATCCTTCGGCAGACGTGATATTAGGAGCTTGTATATTTCAAGTATCGGGCCACACCCAATGCTGCCGAATGCTAAAAGTACGATAATTCCCTCCACTGGAAGGCCAAGCTCAGCTCTCGCCACTGCCTTATCGGTTTTGTAAAGGAAAGTGCGTCTTACAGGAATACCTGAGACAACAAGCTTTTCCTCTGGCACGCCTTTTCTGATAAAATCATGTGCGCAGTGCCGGTGTGGAATGAAATATGCATTCATATCGGTGAGATTGACACCGGGGCTGCACGTATAATCGGTCGCGACAAAATAACCGGGTACAGACAGCCCGAAATTTTTTTTTGCTTCTGTATATATAATTGCTCCGAATACATGGACACATATTACAGCTTCGTACCCGCCTGCTACAACCGTTTCATAAAGTCGGCGCGCTGCTTTTGTCTTTATACTGCTGAGCTTATTATGTTTTTTTTCCTCATACATATAACCGATGCCATAAAGCCGCGGTATATATTTATAGCAGAACGAATGGGAGTTACTTATAAATTTTGAAAGGCGAACAGACTGCAGCGACAGTGCGTTCTGTATGTCACAATCCGTACCCACCTCAGCAAGCGCTTCCTTTATGGCAACAGCCGTCGAATTATGTCCCTCGCCTGTGTTTTCCGACAAAATCAGTACCTTCATATTTACTTCCGCAATCCTTACATTACTTCAATAAATTCGTTATTACACCATCACACAAATCATCCGTACTTGCACTTATAAAAGAAACTGGTGTTTGCATATCAGTTTCGTCTTGATTTGGCGGCTGCCACTCAGCACCGAATCATGTTTTTGTGTAAAGAGGCTTCGGACGATTTGCATTTTCACAATTATAAACGAGATGTTCTAAAAATATTATCGACACGGAAGCAGTGCGTTAGCCTTATATATGATAAATATTATGAATTTAAGATAAATTAAGGGTACTCTAAAGGTACATAACAATTGTATTAAATACAAACAGCCCCGCCAAAGCACAGCGGGGTGTTTTAATACTGCGGAAGAAGGATTCGAACCCTCACAAACAGAGTCAGAGTCTGTCGTGCTACCGTTACACAATTCCGCATCATATCAAGTAAAGAGTATTGTATCAGAATACCGCCGTCTTGTCAATGTTTAATTTTAAAAAAACTCTGTTTGCACGTGTTTCGGGTCGTGCATGACAGCTTCATGGCAGATGCATGGCGGCGTATGCCGGAAAAGTGTTTATGACAGCACCTGTCATGTATATGCTCAATATAATACACACCCGCCACCATGTTCATCCATCGTATGGTTTGATTGATACCATGATAATATGAATTGAAAATTAACCTAAGCTATCAAGCATAGCGCCGTTTTTTCGTTTTTCTTTGGTCTCGGTACCTGTCGATCAACGCTCCACAGCCTATACCGCAAAACCCGCCGACAAGATGTCCAAGCTGCGAAACATTGTCGCTTGTAAAAATCATATCATAAATAGCGCCGCCTAAGTATATGAGCGCAACTAAGATAAAGGAAAGCGCTATCCTGCCGTCCTTTGTCCGCGTGCCAACTGATAAAAACATCAGCATAAATACGATTCCGCTTGCGCCAAGAAGAGCGAGGTTGTCCGTTAACAGGCAATGAGCCAGCCCTCCGGCAACAGCCGTGAATACCATGGAAGCAACAAGATAACCGCTGCCGTATTTTTCTTCAACGGACGGTCCTATGAGAAGCAACATGCCTATGTTTGAAATGAAATGTGTAAAATTTGCATGACCAAGCGTGTAACCGAAGAGGCGCACGTAAAAAAGCGGATCGGAAACAGATGCATCATATATGCAAAAATATTTATATGTTGTTGCAGGAAATATACTCTGTATGATATAAACTATCAGAGCCAAAAGCGCGAAGGTTAATATAACAGGTGAATCATAACTCAATTTCGCGCCTGTCTTGCGTTGCGCTTTTGACTTATCGGTCATTGGATACGGTTCCTTTCGCTTAGCAATATTGATTTTTCAATATAAAAAGTAATTTTAATCTTATATTATTTATTATAATAAATTATACTATATTTGTATAATTCATATAAAGTTTTTATCAAATATCCTGCTGCCATACTTTTCGAGTACAAGCATGAGCGGTATGCCAAGCGCACAGCAAGCTAAAAGCTCGCCAGTGCCAACAGTCAGCATCAAATAAATAAAGCCATCTTCCGACATTCCTGAAATGCGAAGCACAAGAGGAACAATTATAGCATTTGCTAAAACTGCCGGTATTGGGACAGCGAATTTATATTTTCGTATATAATAAGAAGCGACGGCGCCAATCGCCGTTGCAAGCGTTCCAAAAATGACGTCGTAAAAGGAAACTCCGAACAGTATATTTGAGATAAGGCATCCGATTGTAAGCCCCGGAACAGCTATAAAGCTGAAGTAAGGCAAAACACATAGCGCCTCTGAAAGACGAAGCTGGATGGCGCCTGAAGCTAACCCAAAAATGTTCGATAAATACGTTAGTACTACATAAAGAGCGGCTATTATTGCTGCGCGGCAGATGAGTACCGTTTTCGCACTTACCCGTGCCGCAGGGGCTTTTCCGTTTTGCATGATAGCGGCAGCTTTTTCAGCCGATTCTTTTGCGCCCGGTGAAGTTGTCATGCCCGGACGTACTTTTCTTGTGAGTTTCACTATGTTTTCTCCCGTAGTTTTTTTTATTTTTCTCGCGTTCAGCATTTAGCATTCAGCGAGGGTGAGGATGGTTTCGAACTCACCAATAACATAATACAACATGAAATCATTTTTTGCAAGTGCGCTATATTTAGATTTTTTCTATATCACACTTGCATAATTGAGATAAATATAATATAATAAGTAGTGCTCCACGGCTATAAAATGCAATTAAGTTAATTTGCTGTTTCATTTTTCGCGTGCACGAAAGGATTTTGACATGGAAAGAAAAGACGTTACCACAATAAGAGAGATACACAACTCTCCGGAGTCATACACGGAGAAAGCTCTTATATTAAAAGGATGGGTACGGAAGCTTCGCGCAAGTAACGCCGTCGGTTTTATCGAATTTAACGACGGCACGTATTTTACAAATCTGCAAATTGTGTTTGAAGCGTCTGTTCTGCAAAACTACAGTGAAATCGCCGCTTTAAACATCAGCTCCTCAATCACCGTCACAGGAAAACTTATATTAACGCCGAACGCACCGCAGCCTTATGAGTTGCACGCAACCAAAATAACAGTCGAGGGTAAATCGACACCCGATTATCCTATACAGAATAAACGCCATACTATGGAGTATTTGCGCAGCATAGCTCACCTGCGTCCGCGAGTTGCAACATTTTATGCTGTTTTCCGCGTCCGCAGTGTTGCCGCATATGCGATCCACCGCTTTTTCCAGGAGCGTGGTTTCGTCTATGTCCACACCCCGATAATCACCTGCAGCGACTGTGAAGGCGCGGGCGAGATGTTCCGCGTTACAACGATTGAGCCTGAAAATCCGCCGCGCAACAAAAACGGGGAAGTCGATTATTCAGAGGACTTTTTCGGACGGCAGGCAAACTTAACTGTTTCAGGCCAGTTAAATGTTGAATCATTTGTGATGGCATATTCAAACGTATACACCTTCGGACCTACATTCCGTGCTGAAAAATCAAATACGCCGCGTCATGCAGCTGAATTCTGGATGATTGAGCCGGAAATTGCATTTGCCGACCTTGAAGACAACATGGACCTTGCCGAAGCGATGATTAAATACATCGTTTCGTATGTGCTTGAAAACTGCCCTGCTGAAATGGAGTTTTTCAATAAGTTTATTGATAAAACTCTCATAGAACGCTTAAGGTTACTCGTCGAAGGCGGCGATTTTGGCCGCATTTCATATACAGAAGCCATCGAAATTCTTAAAAAAGCTGACAAAAAGTTTGAGTTCCCGGTTTCGTGGGGCATGGATCTTCAGACCGAGCACGAGCGGTACCTTACCGAGACTGTTTTTGGCAAGCCTGTGTTTGTAACCGATTATCCGCGCGATATAAAGTCTTTCTACATGCGCCTAAACGATGACGGAAAAACAGTTGCAGCAGCCGATATGCTTGTACCCGGTGTTGGTGAGTTGATTGGCGGCTCACAACGTGAGGAGAGACCTGAATACCTTGCTGCTGCCATCAAGCACTTCGGCCTCTCTGAGGAAGACTACTGGTGGTATATGGAGCTGCGCAAATACGGCAGCGTCAAACACGCAGGTTTCGGCCTTGGCTTTGAGCGCTTGCTTATGTATATAACAGGTATGCAAAACATTCGCGACGTTCAGCCATTCCCGAGAACAACAGGAAATGCGGAGTTTTAAATCATCATTTGATATAGATAGCAAAAGAGTTTGTGTTATATCCAACAATACATAACACAAGCTGTATATCAAACATCTAACTTAAAAAGCAAAAATATTACTAATAATAAATTAGAGAGAAGGCAAATATCGTTGACATACGAAAACACTGATAAAAAGACACTTGCCTCACAGCTAAAGTCGCTTTGGAGCGAATACGAGCGAATTAAGTCAAAGGGTTATAAACTTGATCTTACACGAGGCAAACCATGCCCGGAGCAGCTTGAGCTATCAAATTGCGTATTGACGGCATTAAGTGGCGACAACTGCATATCCAAAGACGGGGTCGACTGCCGTAATTATGGCGTCCTTGATGGTCTGCCTGAGGTAAAAGAGCTTTTCTCCGAACTTCTTGATATACCCGCTGAAAACATCATCGTCGGCGGCAACTCCAGCTTAAATTTAATGTACGACACCATTGTACGCGCCATGCTTTTTGGTGTGTCCGGCAGGGAACTTCCGTGGTCACGTGTTGAAGGTGGCGTAAAGTTTTTATGCCCTACCCCAGGTTATGACCGTCATTTTGCAATATGCGAGACGCTTGGAATTAAGATGATCCCTGTTGCAATGAAAGACGACGGCCCTGATATGGACACTGTTGAAGACCTTGTTTCTTCCGACGAATCGATAAAGGGCATATGGTGCGTACCTAAACACAGCAACCCAACTGGCATTACATACTCAGATGATGTCGTTCGCCGCTTTGCCGCACTTCGTCCAAAGGCAAAGGACTTCTGCATCTTCTGGGATAATGCTTATGCCGTCCATGACCTTTACAGCGACGGTGATAAACTTCTGAGTATATTTGACGAGGCTGCGAAAATCGGACCGGAGAGCGAAAATATGATTTATTATTTCGCCTCAACCTCAAAAATAACATTCCCCGGGGCTGGTGTCGCTATTATAGCTGCAAGCAAAGAAAATATCGCCGATATCAAGCGTATTGTTGCAGTGCAGACTATCGGTTATGATAAATTAAACCAGCTTCGCCACGTGCGCTGCTTCCCAAATGCCGCCGCTGTGCGGCGTCAGATGGAGCTGCATGCCAAAATACTGCGTCCAAAGTTTGAGATAGTTAAAAATATTCTTTCGCGCGAGCTTGACGGCACCGGCGCTGCTGTTTGGAGCAACCCTAAAGGCGGTTATTTTGTCAGCCTTGATGTTATGTCTGGCTGTGCCACGCGCGTTTACGAGCTTTGCCGCGATGCTGGCGTGCGCCTTACCGACGTCGGGGCAACATTCCCGTACAGTCACGACCCTCTTGATAAAAACCTGCGCATAGCTCCGACATACCTGTCAAATGATGACCTCACCACCGCTATATACATCCTCACAACGTGTATAAAAATTGCCGCTATTGAAAAATGTCTTAAGGCGTGACAGCGGCATGGCTTATTTCGTATAAAAAGCACTGACGCTCTGTGTCACCACAAAAGAATACAGCACATATAGTCTTATTAATAGAAAGTCAAGCTTTTTATATGAGCTTGACTTTTAAAATAATATAACCCCAACAGCGAAACAAAGTTTCGCTGTGTGATTCGGGATTCCAAAGGGGCATGGCCCCTTTGGCAGGGGTCCAGGGGACGCTGTCCCCTAGTGTATTCCAGAGGGCAGCGCCCTCTGGCGTCTTCTCTTTCTTTTCTTCTCTTGCTTCCACACAAAACGGAGGACTTTATGTTCAAGATGAAAACGTCAGGTGGAGTTGTTTTCTTCACATCTGACATCTTAGGTGTCAAACACGCATTTTCTACGCGTATTGGCGGTGTATCCACACTTCCGCACACAGCGGAGCTTAATATCAGCTACACATCCGGTGGTGATAAGGGTACTGACAGTGCCGATATTATAACGGAAAACAGGCGCCGCTTAGCTGCCGCCTGCGGCACATTGCCACCGTACGCTGCGGGCGATTACATTTTCACACTTGCCACAAAGCAGCTACATTCTGATACTGTTGAATACGTCACACCGAATAACGCAGCAAATGAGTTTTACTGTGACGGCTTTGTTACCGACTCACCTCTCGCTGTTGTTGCTGTAAAAACTGCAGACTGCGTGCCTATACTTCTCGCCGACGCTGACGCAGGTATTGTCAGTGCCGTCCATGCCGGATGGCGTGGCACAGCGGCTGGGATCGCTGCGCTGGCAGTCGACGAAATGCTGCGCCGCGGCGCAAGACTCCCTTACATAAAAGCAGCGATAGGCCCTGCTATCGGTGTTTGCTGTTACTCCGTAGCGCCTGATTTTAAGGAAACTTTCATAAAAATGATGCTCACATCACGCTCTGAGGTCACAAGGGCTTCTTCTGATAAAGCGGCGGAGTTTTTCACAATATCAAACGGCACACATAGAGCTGATTTGAAGGCTATCAACCGGCTTATACTTGAGTCCTCAGGCATAAAAAGCGAAAATATCGACATCTGCCCTCTTTGCACATGCTGCTCGCCCGATCTTTTTTATTCACACCGCAGGCAGGGCGACAGTTTCGGTGTTATGGCAGCAATTATCACACCGGATAAAAAAAGCGAGGGCAATTAATAAAGTAAAGCCATAACTTTTTCACGTATATAACCCCGTATATCAACACATCGACACAATATAATTCATAATAACTGATAATGTTGTGATACCATGTAACTATTTTCTTTCTATAATCACTAACATATATCATTTTTATTGAAGGAGCTTTTTATGAGCAAGTATGCTGTTATTGTTGTTGATATGCTAAACGATTTTGTCACCGGTACTCTTGGATGTGAACGCGGGCGCGCTATTATCCCCGATTTAGTTAAACTAACGAATGCAGCCCGAGAACATGGCATTCCCGTTATTTACTCGAATGATTGCCACCTGCCAGGAATCGACCGCGAGCTTAAGCTTTGGGGCGACCACGCGATAAAGGGCACTCCGGGCGCGGAGGTCATACCGGAGCTTACGCCGCAGCCATGCGATTATGTAGTACCGAAACGCCGCTACAGCGGCTTTTATCAGACCGATATGCAGATGCTTCTCTCAGAGCTGGTGGTCGACACACTCATAATTACGGGGCTTCACACACATATGTGCTACCGCCACACATCGGCGGACGCATATTACCTCGGTTATGATATAGTTGTGCCGCGCGAAACGACAAACGCCTTCACCGAGGAGGATTATATATCAGGGCTCAAATATCTTAAGGAGGTCTACGGTGCTGAGGTCTGCTCGCTTGATGAACTTATTGCGCGTTTTTAATTTATATAATATGAGATAAAAAGAAGGATGCCGATTCATTGGCATCCTATTTTTATGGCTTTCGAAAATTTTATGCTTTCAGCACAGCCTTGATAATTGACCCAAGCTTAGGTTTGTTGCCGTAAAGTAATACTCCGACCCGGTATATCTTTGCAGATAATACACCGATACCGATGACTGAAACAATCAGTATAGCAATAGAAGCGCAGATTTCATAAATTGAAACTGTGCTCATTGCAATGCGGGTAAACATTGCTATGGGAGATGTGAACGGAATATATGAGCAAACCTTCGTCAAAACTGTATCAACATTCCCGCTTGACATTGATACTATAACTACTAAAAAGCTTACAACAAACATCATTGCAATCAGCGTAACAGAGGTGTTTATATCCTCAAGTTTCGATGCTGTGGAACCTACGGCGCCAAACATAAATGAGTAGATTAAGTATCCAAGTATAAAGAAGATAAGCATGTATACAAAAAGACCGATCGGCATTCCAAAAATGGAGTTTACAATAGGATTGTCACCCCAATAATCGTCGTTTATATTAAAAAACAAAATTGAGGAGCCAAAGACAACAACAATTTGTAAAAGGCCTGCAAAACAAGTAGCTATGACTTTGCCAAACATCATAGATGTCGGTTTTGCGCTTGTAATAAGCAATTCCATCGCACGGGAGCTTTTTTCTGTTGCGACATTGGTGGCGACCATTTGACCATAAAGCAGAATTACCATGTAAAGCGCCAATATCATTATGTATGTGTATAAGAAATTCTGCATCTGGTCTATGCCAAGGTTTTCAATCCTACCTTCAATAGGTGCTGTTAGTATAGCGCTTGCCTCCTCCGGAGTAAAGCCGCCTTGTACCATGGCATTTATACGGTAAATACTCTTCAGCACTTCATCAGCGATGGCAGTATTATTGTCATACATCGAAAGGTTGTTGACATAGTAGGTATAAGAGGTGAGACTGTTCAAAACAAAAGCACACTCTGCCTCGCCTGATTTAATCTGATCCTTCACATCTTCGACGTCGGTATCAGCAACTTTAACCTCGTAACCTGTAAAGACAGCGGCAAACGCTTCTTTTACAGCTTCGCTGTTTTCTTTTGCATCGCTAACGACGAGCATTACCGGCAAATATTTGCCTACATCGGGGGTACTATCTTCTTTTTTGAAAATTCCCCATATACGAGGAAAGAACATTACAACAGCAATTACAGCGACAAGGATAAGTGTCACGCCGATAAATATTTTATTTGTCAGATAATGTTTAAGTTCAAATTTTAGTATTTTACAAAACTGTTTCACTGTGCTCACCCCCTCCTTATATTTGGTTCTCTGCGTACTCAACGAAAATATCGTTGAGCGACGGCTCATAGACCTTTATTTCGTCAATGTCATAAGTCTCTGTAAGTTCACTCATAACTCTCTTCTTATCCTCAAGGGTATCAAGTATAATGATGATTTCACCATTCTCGCCCCATTCAAAGCGGCCTTTGTATTCTCTTGCGATTTTTTCATTTTGCAGTGAACGAACAACAAGACGATTTCTGGGATAATTACGCTTGATGTCGCGCAAATCTCCTTCAAGGACAACTTGGCCTCCGTTTATAATAGCGATGCTGTCGCAGAATTCCTCTATGTAATTCATCTGATGGCTTGAGAGAAAAACAATTTTGCCTTTTCTTATAACTTCCTTGACCACATCCTTTAGGAGCATTGCGTTCACCGGATCCAGCCCCGAAAAAGGCTCGTCAAGTATAACGATTTGCGGGTCGTGCGCAACAGCGGGAATAAGCTGGATTTTTTGCTGATTTCCCTTTGATAACGTATCTAAGCGTTTATTTCTATATTCGGTCATACCTAGCCTGTCAAGCCAATAGTCAACGGCAGACACAGCCTTTGCGTGGCTCACGCCCTTCAGCTCCGCAAAATAAACAAGCTGGTCGATGATTTTCTTTTTAGGATAAAGCCCGCGCTCTTCCGGCAGATAGCCAAACTGTACCTTATCATAGTCGATAGGTTTCTCGTCAAGAAGCACCTCTCCCTTATCAGCGGGAAATACATCCATCAAAATACGAATAGTTGTTGTTTTCCCAGCACCGTTTCTGCCAAGAAGCCCAAAAGCCTTTCCTCCTTCGGCAGAAATGGATACGTTCTTGAGGACTTTATTTTCTCCAAAAGACTTGTCAATGTTTCTAAGCTCAAGCTTCACTTCTTATTACCTTCTCTTTCTGTGCGTCATGAAAATCAAAAACCGTCGTATATTTATACTCCTTTTCTCACTGTATATAAATCATTGCTTCTGCTTACAGCTGCCGTACCATTTATATCATGATTTCAGTAAAAAGTAAAGCGTTCATCTAAAATTTGCAAACTGTGCTGGTAATACGATACAGCAACAGTGCTCATTTGCTACTTTTGCTATCAACGATAAGTCATTACTTGCATATTTCCTTCTATTGCCATTTAATTTCACAGAATATAAGAGCCTTCTGTGGCAGTATTTTTATTATACCTATAGAAGGCTCTTTTTTGCTGTCTGTTTTTACGGTACTATTCATCTATAAGCTCTATTTTTATATCGTTATAGAATATAACGTCAATACAGCTTAGATTTTCTGCGCCCATTACCTATTAAATATTAAGCCACTTTATTGAACAGTATAGTGAAAACTACAGATACTATAAAGTAAAACAAACCGGTTAATATCATGTAAAGGAATTTCGGCTGTTTTTTATGGCGCTGAACCTTGTACTCATAGAAATCCTTTGGTTCACCCGGCTTCGGTGTTCTCCGAAAGAGCACATTTAGTGATCCCCGGACACCATAGGAAAGCATATCGAATACGCCACCGGAGCTACAATACACAAGAATGCCAGTCCCACCTACAAGAACTGCTGCTGTGAAAAAACCGTTTGATAAGATTTTATACGCATCAGCATCATTGTCAGCACTGAAAAGTCCGGATGTAATAAACACAATAAGGGCAATTACGGCACCGACGGAAAATGCGACTATATACTTAAAATATACAGACGACACAATACCTCCGCCTTTTATTGTGCTTATATTTTTTGCCTTTTTGTTGTCATGCTCCGGTTGCTGCTTTTTCGTCATGCTTTTATCTGCTCCTGATACTTCGCCAGCTCCTCTGTATTGCACGATACGAAATGTCCCGGCATAATTTCGTAAAGACGCGGCTGTTCTTTCGAATAATCGTGCTCTAAAGACGGTATATAAATCTTGCGCTTGCGCCTTCTCTCATAATTCGGGTCTGGTATTGGAATAGCTGAGAGTAAGCTCTTTGTATATGGATGGATGGGATTCTTGAATAGTTCATCGGAATCTGCCATCTCAACGATTTTACCGTAATACATAACAGCTATTCTGTCGGAAAAATACTTAACTACCGATAAGTCATGAGCTATAAAAAGAATTGTAAGTCCCATTTTATGACGCAGGTCATTTAATAAGTTGATAACCTGTGCCTGTATTGATACGTCAAGTGCTGAAATAGGCTCGTCAGCTATTATCAGCTCCGGTTCAAGCACGATTGCGCGCGCAATTCCTATTCTCTGGCGCTGGCCGCCGGAGAATTCATGCGGATAACGCTCAGCATGCTCTTCAACAAGGCCAACCATCTCAAGCACCTTTTTTACCATGCTATCGATGTGTTTTTTATCTTTAATGCCGCGTATGCGAAGCCCCTCTGCTATCGTTTCGCGTACAGTCATACGTGGGTCAAGCGAGGCTATCGGGTCCTGGAAAATCATTTGGCATTTTGTCATAATACCAGAGGAGATCGCTTCCTTCTTCTCACGGCGCATTTGTGCCAGCTTATGCGACAGCTTTCTCGCGCCTTCGATGTCGCCTGATTTGCGCAGGGCAGAGATTCTCTTTTTCTTTTCTTCCTCACCTATGCCGATGAGCTTCCCCTTGAATCGTATCTCACCGCCTGTGTTGTTATAAAGGCGAATGATTGAGCGTCCGGTTGTAGTTTTACCGCATCCGGACTCGCCAACGAGGCCAAATACCTCACCGCGCTTTATATTGAAGCTTATATCATCAACAGCTTTCAGTTGTTTTCTGCCAAGTTTAAAATATTGTTTGAGATTATCTACCTGCAAAAGTATTTCGTCTTGTCTTATATTACTCATTGCTGCCGACACCTCCCGCAAGCTTTTTCATACGGGCAATTCGATTCGTCACAGCCAAAGGAGGATCAATTTTCGGCGCATAGGGGTGGAGAAGCCATGTTGCTGCCTTATGTGTGGGTGATATTTCAAACATTGGCGGCTCCTCCTCAAAATCAATCTGCATCGCATATTTGTTGCGCGGGGCAAAAGCATCGCCCTTCGGTGGGTAAATCATATTAGGCGGCGTGCCGGGTATAGCCTCAAGTTTATCCTTAGTATCAAGGTCAGGCATGGAGGAAAGAAGCGCCCACGTGTAGGGATGCGCCGGCTCATAAAAGATATCGTTTACAGTTCCGTATTCGACTATCTTACCTGCGTACATAACAACAATATTGTCCGCCATATTCGCAACAACGCCGAGGTCGTGAGTAATAAATATAACCGTAAGGTTGCGTTCGCGCTTGAGCTTGTTGATAAGATCAAGTATCTGCGCCTGGATTGTAACGTCGAGCGCCGTTGTAGGCTCATCGCATATAACAATGTCTGGGTTAGCTGCGAGAGCAATCGCAATGACGATACGCTGACGCATACCGCCTGAAAACTGGAACGGATACTGGCGGTAACGCTTGCGGGCGTCAGAAATGCCGACCTCCTCCATCAACTCAATCGCGCGGGCTTTTGCCATTGTGCGCGTTACGCGATAAATCCTCTTTGAAGCCTGCAGCTTAAGATGATCTACCATAGCTACAGCTGATTCGATATAATCACACTTATCTTCTGTTGCCAATTCTGCTTCATAGGATTCTATAATGCGCTTGACAATCAGGACAATGTTAGCCCGGCAGCGCTCAAGATCAGCAGTTTCAAGGAATGCACGGTCAGCGGCAGAGAGATGACGCTTATGGCTAAGTTTCTTAGCACGCAGGTATTTATCAACAGCAGCTTTTATACTTGTTTCAAAAGTATATGCAAGCGAATCTTTTGATATAGAAAGGCGATCGATGTTCCCCGACACGATTTGAGATAGTTGTTTTGCAAGTTTTCGATATTCAGACAACGATGTTGAATCGCTCGAAAAACGCTCCATCCCTTCCTTCAAAATAGGAAGAGATTTACGCTTCACTTCCCTCGATGCGTCAGCAGAATTGCATATGCCCTCCGCTGCCATAGCGAGAAAATCGTTCATGAAGTTTTCGTCAATGTAGGTACGCATACGAGCGTTTAAGGCTTCAATTCCGTCTGATTCATCAAGGGTATTATCACTGTCGAGAAGATAATAACCCATTGTGAAAAAGTTGACCTTTGGTGCATCAAGCGCCTTTGTTATGATATCCTTTGCGCGCAGAAAAAGCGATTTTACTTTTTCCTTTTTATCACTTTTGTCTTTTTCATCGTTATCGGACACATCAGCATAAGCGGAAGCTGCCGCTAAAAGCTCAT
>JAAYLD010000043.1 GCA_012522015.1 Clostridiales bacterium | reverse complement strand
TTCTCGGCGGGGATTTTTACAGGTATGATTGTTTTCATAAAATTTGTATCTGCATATTTGTTATATATGCTATGTTGTTATGCACTAGCCTTTGGCGGAAGCTCTTTTTCCCCTGTAAGTATGGGGATGAGCTTTTCATGGCTGATTTTGAGAACATCTGAAAATTCGTCGCAGAGCATCTTAATTGCTGTGCGGTAATATTGCTCGTCTGTCATATTGAGCTTTCCGCCCTTTGCCTTCATTTGCTTTTCGCGATGGTAAAGATTCTTGACCATGCATATAAGCTCACGCCTGTCGCCGCTTGCAACAATATCACGGCATCTTTGTTTTCGCGCTATGGCGTTGTCGACCCACAGGGGCTCAAAGTCGGCAACAGATTCTATAAGTTTTCGTATTTCATCTTCATCGAGTGTGTATTTCATTTTCGAAGTCAGGTCTTTATTGTCTGTTGGCACATATATCAACGAGCTCTTATCTCCTTTTGGACGCAACACATAATACAGTGTTTTTTCGCCGGTGAAATCGAACTCACTTATTTCAACAATCTCGCAGGTTCCATTAGTGCCGTAAACAACTGTATCTCCCACCTTAAACAAACTTCTCCCCTCCCCCGTTTGTAATTTTTTTATTAAAGGCGTTTTCTGAGAAACCAAACAGGAGGTGATGTTACAGAAAAAAGTCACCAATCCTTACATATTTATTATAACATATACAATAGTAAAAAGCTAATAGTAATGTTATACAATTTTACTTATCAAATATTAATAAATACGAAGGACATTTGTACTTTTTGCTTGTTTTTTAGGGGAGAGAGATAGTATCAGTGATAATGCCGCCGGTAAGGCACAAGCAAATTTACTGTATAAGTCATATTCGAAAAGCGGAAATATTTTGACACAAAAAATAACGGGTGCGACGTAAAAAGAAGTGTCGCGCCCGCTTTATGCTATATTATTTCAGCGAAGGCAATGCCGTCGCGGCACCCGGTGAAAATCACATCATATAACCTGCCGCTTACGGCGCTTGATGCGCTGTCAGTTTGTTTTATTATGGTTTCAATAAAGTTTGGAGTATGTCCGGATAGTCGCCCACTTGTGGCTTCAAGGAGAATTTCATCTTTTGGATAAGCAGCAATATATTCGGCGATGACATCATCAGTTATTTTTCGCTGAAGGGAGATTAGCTGAGAGGAGCGCTCCCGGCGCACAGCAGGCGGAATCTGACCGTCCATTGTGGCGGCAGGGGTGCCGCGGCGAGGGGAAAAAGCAAATACGTGGGCGGAGAGAAAACGCATGCGGCGCATAAAATTAAGAGTTTCCTCAAAATCTTCATCCGTCTCACCCGGAAATCCGGTGATGACATCAGCCGTCAGCATAACACGCGGGAATACTGCGCGAAGGGCAGCGGCAGCTTCTTCCACCATTTCCGCCGTATAGCGGCGGCGCATGGCGGCAAGCGTTTTTGAGCATCCGCTTTGGACTGACAGGTGAAAATGGGGGCACAGGTGGCGTAGCTTGGTAATCGCTTCAATAAAATGCGGGCGCATTATTGTGGGGTCAAGCGAGCCGAGGCGAATGCGGCGTATACCGGGAACACTATCAACAGCACGCAAAAGATCAATGAGCGTCTCACCCGTGTCGCGCCCAAAAGAAGCTGTTTCGATACCTGTGAGCACAACCTCAAGGCAGCCACCTTCAACAAGGCGAGTAACTTCGCTCGTGATGTCACTTATCTTGCGCGAGCGGACACGCCCACGGACGGATGGAATGATGCAGTAAACGCAGCGTCCATCACAGCCGTCGCATATTTTGACAAACGCACGTGTTTTCGGCGCGTGTGATATTTCCATTGGCTCGTATGTGGTCGGCAGCGCTCCGACCGACACGACAGGGGATGTAGGTATGCCATTTTTCACTATTTCAAGGGCGGCGTCGGCGGCACGAAGCTTATCGGCGCTGCCAGAAACAAAGGCTACGCCATCAATCCTCGCAACGTCAAGGGGCGAGCCCTGTGCGTAACAGCCGCAGACGATGACAGCGGCGCCGGGATTCAGCGTGCGAGCGCGGCGTATCATCTGACGGCTTTTGCGGTCGGCCTCCGCCGTTACGGTGCATGTATTTATTATATATACATCGCAGACATCAGCCGACGTGAGCACGTCAAAGCCGAGAGAGGTGAGCCTTTCAGCTATAGCTTCGCTTTCATATTGGTTTACTTTGCAGCCAAGAGTTATAATAGCGGCTGTCGGGGCAGAGCCTGCTTTTTTTTGCAATTGTGAAGAGCTTGCCGGTGGCATTTTTTTTATTTTTACCTTTCTGTCTGGAGCGTTTTTATTAAGAAAATTCATAAAATATGTTATGAAAAGAGACAAACGAAAACAAAAAAACAATGCTATGTAAAGTATAACATATAGTAGTTTGCAAGTCGAATAAATTACAAAACCGAGCGCCGGATTAAGTTTATAAATGTCACTTTCACCATACATAATATGGTGTGGTGCATTTCGAAGCTTTATTATATGTCAAAAAATCAAAAACTGTCAATAAAATAGATACGGCTAAATGGGATATTGCTTTAGTCTCACGGCATTTGTATTTGGCGGATGCCGCACACCGTTGACATGTATTTTCACTATGGGGTATAATATATATAATTAAATCTATGCTCGGGGGAGGAGCGCCATTGACGAGGAATGAAATAATCGGCGCTCTCACCGCACTGTCAAGGCAAATTGAAGATTATGCGGCGTCAGGCGCTGTTCGCTTCCACATGCCCGGTCACGCCGGTCTTGTATTTGACATGTTGCCAGAGGCACTTATACCGGTGTATAAGCTTGATGTGACCGAGCTTGATTTTTCAGACAACTTATACGACCCAAGAGAGGGCGGGCCAATAAAAAGCGCCTGCCGGGCGCTGGCTGCCATATACGGCACGGGGGCAACTGTGCCGACGACGGGCGGAGCAACAGCTGCTCTTTTTGCAGCAATTGCAGCAGCGGCATTTGAACCAGACAGGGCATCACCGTTTAGCGGTAATGCTGCGAGGCAAGGGAGCAATACAGCGTTATGTTGTAGTAAAAGGGGAGTAAAATTCCTTTCTGCGCGCGGGATTCATAAATCCGCCGTGTATGCTATGGCTGCCATCGGCGCCGATGTTGATTTTATTTATCCTGATGAATCAGGCGAATATTCATCAGATGACTTCGCGGCAGCCCTTAAGGACGGCGCATACAACGCTGTTATTATAACAAGCCCCGACTATTATGGACATATACAAGATGTCGCCTCTATTGCAAGCGTTTGTCATAGCGCAGGCGTGCCGCTTGTTTGCGATGCTGCGCACGGCGCGCATCTTGACTTTTTTGATGGCGGGCGGCTGTCGCCTATAAAAAACGGCGCCGATCTTACGGTATCATCGCTTCACAAAACGCTTCCCGCAATGACGGGAGCGGCGCTTTTGCACGGCACAGGACGTTTTGGACATTTCGATATGCTCTCCCGCCGGATGGCGAGGTCTACATCAACATCCCCCTCGTACCCGGTTATATTATCAATTTTTTCTTGTGCAGCATTTATGTATGAAAACGGTGCGAGGCTGACAGAGGAGCTTGCGAGGCGCGTTGAAAATGCGAAAAACGAGCTCCGCACACTTGGTTTTTTGCTGCCAAGCTATAAAATATCGGATCCGTGCCGCATAACAGTATCGCCACCGGATGGCAACGGGCGCGCTTATTACAGTTTCCTCTCACAAAAGGGAATAAAGTGCGAGTTTACCGATGGGCATAACATCGTTATAATTCCATCGGTGCTGCATGGAGAACGTGAGTTTTCAGCGCTTATGTCGGCGTCTTTTGATTATGTGCGAGGTGCCGCTGTGGGCAAAGATGGAGGGGGACATAAACATAAAAACGGCAAGCAACATTTCTCCCCATGTGTTTATGTAAAAACGAGGCCAAAGCGCGCGATGACGATATCTGATGCGCTGCTTTGTGAGTTTGAAACCGTTAAAACAAAAGAAGCAGTTGGACGTATTTGCGCAGAGCCGACGGCTCCCTATCCGCCCGGTGTGCCGATACTTATGCCAGGTGAAGTATGCGGTGAGGAAGAAGCCTTAATGCTGATAGAAAGCAGCGTTGAGAGCATATGCGTCACGCTCTGAGATGACAGGTGCCGCGGAGGTGATTTCTTGTCCGGTAAAAACGTTTCATCTGATTTTGATAAATTTGCGGGCAATACAGAGCTTAAAAAAAATGTCGCC
Source organism: Clostridiales bacterium (assembly GCA_012522015.1). Classification (GTDB taxonomy): domain Bacteria; phylum Bacillota; class Clostridia; order Oscillospirales; family CAG-272; genus DTU064. The sequence goes on along the minus strand of JAAYLD010000043.1, from coordinate 14,335 downwards.
ACCATCATCAGACGAGGCGAGGCTGCTCACGCTTATATAATAGAGGGCGGACAAGGCTCCGGGAAAACGATGTTTGCACATCTCTTTGCCGCAGCGCTCATTTGCGAAGGCAAAGGGGACGGTGCGCTTCCTTGCGGTGTATGCACACCTTGCCGGAAAGTCGAGCGTGGGGTACATCCGGATGTTATAACCGTTGATCGCGGAGATCGTGCCACACTTGGCATTGACACAATTCGTGAGGTAAGAGCCGATGCGTTTATTCTCCCGTCTGAATCGGAGAGGAAAATATATATCATAGAAGACGCGCACCTTATGACAAAAGACGCGCAAAACGCATTCTTACAGGTGCTTGAGGAACCGCCGTCATACGCTGTTTTCCTGTTGACATGCACTGAGCCGCTACGGCTTTTGCCGACTGTCCGCTCGCGGGCACCGACACTGCGACTCAGACCGCTCACAGCGGATGAAATTGAGGAGTTTCTTCTGTTAAAAGAAGGGGCTAAGGCTCGCCGCCTCCGTGACAGCGACAGGGAAGGCTGGGATGAGCTGATTGTGGCTTCCGGCGGTATGCCGGGTGTCGCGCTGACGCTTCTTAGCGGGGGGCTTAAGGAGCGCCGTCGTGAGCGCACCCTTGCCGTAAAACTGCTTTGCGGGTTGATTTCAGGCTCCTCCGAGGCATTAGTATCAATAAATCCTGGCGCTGGAAATATATTGCGGCGGGAAGACGCTAAGCAGCTTGTAAAAGATATGGCAGACGCTCTTCGCGATATGCTTGCCGTTAAGCGAAGTAAGGCGGCGCCACTGTGCTTTTTTGCAAAGAGGGATACGGCGCAAAAAGCAGCAATGCCTTATACGGTGGCAGACATAGTGCGCGCCGCTGACGCAATTGACGAACTTTATTTATCACTTGAGCGCAACGCGTATGTCACCGGTGCTTTAGCAGCGGCCGGTGCAAAGATGCGCCAGGGTAGGTAATTTAAATAATAAACCCAAAAATGTAGAAGAAATAAACACCTTTATAGTCAGGCTTGATTTTGTAAAAATGTTGTGCGCCGGGGATGAGGTGTAAAGCAGTGGTGAAATAATACACCACAGCAATGTTTGCTTATATAAAAAGAAAGGAATCTGCGCGAAGCTTTTGCAGATACAGCGTAAAAATATGGCCGATAAAAAGAAGCCCAAATCGGGCGTGATGAACGTTCAAAATGCCCCCGGCAATAACGGTGCTTTGAACATCAAACACAAAGGTCACAAAAATAAAAAACAAAAACTTAACAAAAAAAATAGAAAAAAGAAAAAGAATGAAAAAAAGCTTGCTGTCGCCAACAAGGTAAAGAGCACTGTAAAGAGCGCAGCAGATGAAATAGAGCTTAGAGTTGGGCAGGATGAGATATTGCCCGATGAAATGCTTATCAATGAAGCCGCACAGGCAAATGATAAGAGGAACGGTAGCTATAATAGCCAAACCGACAGCCAGAACAGCGCTTTGAATATAAACCAAAGTGACAGCTACAAAAACGGTAATAGGAAAAAGCGGAATAGAAGACATGAGAAGAAGAATGGAAAAAAGAACGGACATTCTCATGGAAAAAATAATGACGGCAACAGCGAGCTTTCAGATGATAATACAATGGCAAAAGTTTATGAGTATGAAACATATGATACTGCAAATGCCCTCGAGGTATCTTTTAACACAATAAAAACATCAAGCACAATTGATCAGAATCGGTATAAGTACATTCCCGACTACTGGTTTGAGGATGAGCCCTCAAAGGCAAAAGAAGAGTCGAATAAAGTGCCGCCAGATGAGGATGCTGTGCAGATTGTTGGCGTCCGTTTTAAGGAAACGGGCAAGGTTTATTACTTTGCGCCTATGGACTTTGTGCTTAAAGAGGGCGATCACGTTATTGTCGAAACAGCACGCGGTCTTGAGTATGGCGTTGTAGTACTCTCAAACAGATATGTCCCCGCACAGTCGCTTGTTGCGCCGCTACGCCCGGTCATACGCATAGCGACGGAAGAAGACGCACAAAAGAATGAACAAAATATCAAGCGTGAGCGTGAGGCATTTGACATTTGCTGTGAAAAAATAGCTGCTCATGGGCTTGATATGAAGCTGATCGACGTTGAATATACATTTGATAACAGTAAGCTGATGTTTTATTTTTCAGCTGAAGGGCGTGTCGACTTCCGCGAGCTTGTCAAGGATCTCGCATCTGTTTTTCGCACTCGTATTGAGCTGCGCCAGATAGGTGTACGAGACGAGGCAAAACTTTTAGGTGGGCTTGGCGTATGCGGGCGCCCGCTCTGCTGCTCAACATTCCTCTACGACTTCGCGCAAGTGTCTATACGTATGGCGAAGGAGCAGAACCTCTCACTCAATTCAACGAAAATATCTGGTGCATGCGGGCGTCTTATGTGCTGCTTACGCTACGAGTGTGAAACATACGAAAAGGAGGGGCGCAAAACACCGCGTCATAACAGTATAGTCCAAACGAAAGAAGGTATCGGCGTCGTTGTGGAATCACAGCCGCTGTCCGGTCTTATAAAGGTAAGCATAGGTGACGGTGAGAATGCTTATATCAAGGTTTTTCACCGTGACGAGGTTGAGGTTATTGAAAGTGCAAGCATTGATGAGGCTTCGGAGAGCACATCAGACAGCTCGGAGAGCACATCAGACAGTTCGGAGGGCACATCAGACAGTTCGGAGGGCACATCAGACAGTTCGGAAGGCACATCAGACAGTGAGCTTTTGTGAATTCTTAAAATACGGGCAGAACTGTCAGCATAATATATGCCGAAATTTATCGAAAAGGTATTTTCAAACTATTTTATTTGTGATAGAATCATAAAAGCGTGAGGTTATCTCTTAATATTAAACGGAGGTTGTCTGTTATGGCACATATAATTAATAAAGAAAAGTGCATAGGATGCGGCTCTTGCGAAGCTGAATGCCCGGTCGGCGCCATTTCCGCTGATGAAGATGGCAAGTACGTAATTGATGCTGAGAAGTGCATAGACTGCGGCGCTTGCGCCAGTGTTTGCCCGGTTGAGGCTCCAGAACCGAAGGAAGACTAATTGATTCTATCGGAACATGATGCCTATAAAACCGCGCCGTTTACTCGGCGCGGTTTATTCCTTTATGTGATAATATGTGTTGTACAGCCCTGGCACGTATGGTGCCCGGTAGCATGAGGTCTTATTATGACTAAAATCAGCAGTGATAACACTTATGGCGAACGCATCAGTATAAATTTTGGCTTAACTCTCCGCACACCGCCCGGATGTCTTCCGTTTACAACGGATGCGTTTTTGCTATCCGCCTATATTTCTCGCCCTGCCGGCACTTTTGTGCGTGCGGCAGAGCTTGGCTCAGGCAGCGGGGCAGTGTCACTTTTAACTATTTGTCGGGGCACAGCGGATACTATAACGGCATTTGAGGTTCAACCGGAGCTTTACGCAGCTCTTTGCCAGAATATTGAGGAAAACGGTTATTCGAAGTTTATAACACCGATTGCTGCTGACATCAGAGAGCTTGCCCCCTCTGAATATGCCGGACAGTTTGATCTTGTGTTTTCAAACCCGCCTTATTTGCGCCCCGGCGCAGGTTTATGCAGCAGTAGCCGTGTGAGCGACATCTGTCGGCGTGAGGTTTTAGGCGGGATACGGGAGTTTACAGCATGCGCTGCGATGCTTTTGCGTTATGGCGGTATGTTTTATGCTGTTTACCGTCCTGAGCGTATGGTCACTTTACTGAGGTCGCTTTCAGATGTTGGGCTTGAGCTGAAAATAATGACATATGTTTATCCCGACGCAAACTCAGCACCGTCGCTTGTCCTTATCGGAGCACGCCGCGGCGGTGGTGAGGGCGTACGAGTAACAGCGCCGCTTTTTATTTATAAAGATGCCCTATCGGAGGGCGGTTGTCGAGAAGAAACCGATATTTTCCGCGAAATATATGAAACCGGACATTTCCCGGAGAGGTATGTGCTCAGATGAGTGGTGATATTGAAAAAAACGGAACTGTAAAAGATGCAGATATAGATAATAATGTGTCCAGTAATGATGCAAACAGTGTGTCGGCAGAAAAATTCGCAGATGTTATATCCACTGTTGATACAGGGACCGACGGCGCAAACGATGTGTGTGGCGGGACTCTTTATCTTGTATCAACACCGATAGGTAACTTAGCTGACCTTTCATCGCGAGCTATAAAAGTTTTGCGTGAAGCGGACTTTATCGCAGCAGAAGATACAAGGCGCACGGGACGCCTCCTTGCTGCGATTGGGGTTAAGCAACCGATGACGAGCTATCATGAGCATAATAAAAAGGAAAGCGGAGAGCGCATTATAAAGCGTCTTATGGCGGGGGAGAGCTGTGCTTTATGCACGGATGCCGGTGTTCCCGGTATCAGCGATCCCGGAGCGGATCTTGTCGCTCTTTGTGCTGGGCGCGGAATTCCCGTCGTTTGTATTCCGGGGCCTTGCGCGGCAATTACGGCGCTTGCTGTTTCGGGCGCTGATACTCACCGATTTGTTTTTGAGGGTTTCTTGCCGACAGAAGCTAAACAGCGGCAATCCCGCCTTGCTGAGCTTTCACGTGAGGAGCGCACGGCTGTTATATATGAATCACCTCACCGCCTTAAAAAAACGCTTTCAGAGCTTCGTTCGGCTTGCGGCGGCAGCCGTAAGATAACGCTTTGCCGCGAGCTGACAAAGTTAAATGAGGAAGTTATTCGCACCGACCTTGATGGCGCTGTCTCTATTTACTCGGAGAGGGAACCGCGTGGTGAATATGTGCTTGTTTTACACGGAGCAGACAATAAAAAAACGAGTATTTCCGACTGGTCTTGCATAACAGTCGCAGAGCATGTTGCTTTTTATGAAGCAGAAGGGCTTAGCCGCATGGAAGCAATAAAAGCTGTGGCGCGCGACAGAGGTGTCTCTAAGGGAATAATATATAAAGAACTTATAAAATAATGTTATATAAAAAAGCCATTAGTGTTTGATCAAGGGGAATATACACCGTGTTGTGATTATGTGTGCATAAATAAATCGGGCGTCTATTCGTTGACGCCCGGTTTTATTATTTCATACATTGAATTGATGACAAGCCAAAGAGGAGCATGGTAGTTCATTATATTCCACACGCTAATGCCTGCGAGATCCTCTTCTGATGCAAGCTCAAGCTTTGCTAATATACTGCGCGCATCCTCGAACCAGACAACGTGCAGCGCTTCCTCCTCGGGTAGAACGTCGCGCTCATAATACCTGTAATACGGTGATTGTGCGGATTCGTCGAAATTGATAGGCACTTGATAATTTTGTGCCTGCTCGATGGCTTCTGCATTTGTCATAGATTCGGCTACTGTTGTGCCTCCGATATACGGAAGCTGCCAGTCGTATGCGTAGTTCGGCATACCTAACATAAGCTTTTCGGAGGGGATTTCGCTTTGCGCATAATCTACCACCCTTGAAACTGCATCGAGCGGCGCAATAGCCATCGGCGGTCCGTAGATGTATCCCCACTCGTAAGTCATGAGAAGAGACTTATCTGCTACGTTACCAAGCTCGGCATAATTATGACCTTCATATAATAACCCGGGCATATTGCGCTGATTTTTAGGTGCAAGAGATACGAAAAGCTCATAGTTACCACGCGATTTTAGCTCGTCTCGAACCTTTGTGGCAAATCTAACAAAGTTTTCTGCGTTTGCAGCTCCGATATACTCAAAGTCAAGATCGACACCCGCGTAGCCTTTTGCAACGGCTGTGTCAACAATGTTTTGTACTACGGCATCCTCAATTTCCAGATTTGTGAATATGTAGTTTGCAATCTCGTTTGAGAATACGCCCTCTTCAGTTAGGGTTGACACAAGCATGATGGGGGCAACACCATATTGCCGCGCTATATTAATTATTTCTTCGTCATCACCACCACTTGGCGGTATCAGTGTTCCGTCGCGGCGTATGCCATAGGTGAATATTGTGAGGTACGACAGGTAAGGGAGAGTTTTACGCAGCACATCTTGGTTTATAAAGGGATAAATGTAGGCGTTGACGTAATGCCGTCCGAGCTGCGGCGGTGGGTATAATATTACAAGCGTCTGACCCGGGTATATGTCGTAGTTTCCGCCAAGGATTGGATTGTTGCGCAGAAGTTGGTTGACGCTGACACCGTAATCCCTTGCTATTGATGAAAGAGAATCGCCATTTCTAACTGTATGTGTAACTGTAGGCTGGGTTATAACGAGCGTCTGACCGACGGTGAGTTTTTCCGGCAGCGCAAGCTCGTTGTCCTGTATTATCTGTGAAGGAGGTACCCCGTACGTTCGAGCGATAGAAATTACGGTTTCCCCACTACTAACGGTATGTATTATCATATATTCCTCCAAGCGGTTATATACTAACATTTTAAAGTATATGCATTTATCACCCTTCCGTTTCATATGCACGGCTGTTTTGATAACTGAGTTTTTTGTTTATATGGCGGAGCTTTAAGCTTTAAGATGCTTGACTGTCTTGACATAGCAGCAGATACTCTCCTCGAAATGTATAAGACGAGCATTGCCCAAAAAACTTTGTAGATAAAAAGACAGCACAATATGTGAACCGTTTATATAATAAAATGTGTGTTTATATCAAAAAAATAGATGTAATAAAGGAAAGCGCCGTGCTGGGGTCTTTACACGGCGGTTGTCATTTTGTATAACATTTATTGAGGAGGATTGTCAAAACTTTACCTCACAATGTATCGGAGGGTAGTCTTGCGGGAATCATTTGGTATAGAAAATACGACGTTTTACTCTTATGAGTAACAAAACTCAGCTTTGTTGCGACAAAGACATGCCCGCAAGACAAATTATTGTAGAATCAATAAATGATAAGGAGTGCTATAAAAATGAAACATTTTGGCGGAATTCCTGCTGTTGCAGCTGTCCGCGCAATCGAGATTTTAGATTCGCGCGGAAATCCGACTGTAAAATGCTCGGTAAAATTGGTCAGCGGCAACGTAGGCGTAGCCTGCGTACCGTCCGGTGCGTCAACTGGTGTGCATGAGGCTCATGAGCTTCGCGATGGCGATAAAAAAAGATATGGCGGGAAAGGTGTTTTATGCGCTGTTGCAAATGTAAACAATGTTATTGCACCCGCCCTCATCAAATCCGGTGTTTCCGGACAAGCTGCGGTTGATAAATTCCTTTGCGAGGTTAATGGAACGCCAAATAAATCAAAGCTTGGCGCAAATGCTATCCTTGCGGTTTCGCTTGCGTATGCACAGGCGTGTGCTGCTTATTTTAAGCTGCCGCTTTATGCTTATCTTGGCGGCGCTGCTGCTTCTTATAGAAAAATGCCCTCTCCGATGATGAATGTCATCAATGGCGGCGCTCACGCATCTAATAATATTGACATACAGGAGTTTATGATTGTGCCGTATGGTACAAAAACATTTGCAGAAGCCCTCAGATGTGGCGCTGAAATTTATCATACGCTTGGCAAGCTGATTAAAAAGCGTGGCAAGAGCACGGCCGTTGGCGACGAGGGCGGTTATGCGCCTGAGCTTGGTAGCGATGAAGATGCCCTTATGCTGCTGGTAGAGGCAATTCACGAGGCGGGATACGATGAAAAGATAGTAAAAATTGCGCTGGACGTCGCATCAAGCGAATGGAAGATAAAGGACGGATACCGCCTGCCGAAGAGAGATGTGTTTTATACAACGGATGAGCTTATAGCACACTGGCAGGAGCTTTGCGAGAAATACCCCATTATGTCAATCGAAGATGGCGTCGGCGAAGATGACTTTGAAGGCTGGGCGAAGCTCACATCTGCTTTAGGCGATAAAATAATGCTTGTCGGTGACGACTTCTTCGCAACGCAGGCTGATCGCGTAAGGCTTGGAATAGAACTCGGCTGTGCGAACGCACTGCTTGTAAAACCGAATCAGGTGGGAACTCTGTCAGAGACAATAAAGGCTATTAAAACAGCCACCAGCGCCGGCTATAATTTCATACTTTCACACCGTTCGGGTGAGACGGAGGATAGCATAATAGCCGATATAGCCGTTGCGATGGGCGCTGGTTTTATTAAGTCTGGCGCTCCGTGCCGCAGTGAGCGCGTAGCAAAGTACAACAGGCTGCTTGAGATTGAAGCAGCATTTTAAGCTACAATCATAGGGGCAAGTTGCCGTTTGCCTAAAACGAACTTGCACATGTCAAAAATATGTGTTATAATATGGATGTTAGTAGCGCCCGGGCAGGATACCTCGGGCGCACAGGTTATTGAAAGCAAGCGTGTCGGAAGAGTAAGCAAAGCAAAGAAAAACAAAGCTAAGAGTAAATTGCAAAATGAATGTATAAACAGTGTGTTCGACAAACATCTAATATCGTTAACAGACGCGAAAACATAAAAATAATTATATAAAAATAAAAATGGAGTTTGACAAATGTCAGCAAGAAGAAAGCCGGCGTACGATGATAGGAGCATAACATCACTCAAGGGGCCAGATAGAGTAAGAAAGCGTCCGGCAGTTATGTTCGGTTCGGATGGCCTTGAGGGATGTGAGCATGCTTTTTTTGAAATACTCTCAAATGCAGTTGATGAAGCGCGCGAGGGCTATGGGGATAAAATAATCGTCACAGCTTTTGCTGACCACTCGATTGAAGTTGAAGATTTCGGCCGCGGTGTGCCGCTTGGTTACAACGAACGTGAACAGCGCTATAACTGGGAGTTAATATTTTGCGAGCTTTATGCAGGTGGCAAATATCACAATAATGAAACCGGCTCTGCTTATGAGTTTTCGCTTGGATTAAACGGTCTTGGCGCTTGTGCGACGCAATACGCATCGGAATATATGGAAGTACAGTCCATATCAAACGGCATTATTTCCGAGATAAGCTTCAAACGAGGGGAAGCGGCAAGTGAGTTGCGTCAGCGTCCGGTCGGGAAACGTGGCAAAAAAAGCGGAACGACTATACGTTGGAGGCCCGACACCGAAGTATTCACAGAAATAAACATCCCGCGCGAGTATTACCGCACAACATTATTAAAACAGGCTGTCGTCAACGCCGGTATACGCTTCATCTTTAAGTGGCAGAAGGAAGATGGCAGCTTTGATTGTGAGGAATTCTTTTATAAAAACGGCATTTACGACTATATAAGCGAGATTGTCGGTGAGGATGTAATAGCACCGCCTGTTCTTTGGAGCTTTGAGGCAACTGGACGTGACCGTCAGGACAAAGACGACTATAAACTAAAGGCGCAGATAGCTTTTGCCGTGTCAAACCGAGTAAGTATGATTGAGTATTATCATAACTCAAGCTTTCTTGAACATGGCGGGTCGCCGGATCGCGCTGTTCGGACGGCGTTTACATACGCTGTTGATAGCTACCTAAAAAATACCGGGAAATACACAAAAAACGAATCGCGCATTACTTTTGCCGACATTGAGGACTGCCTTGTCCTCGTTACAAACAGCTATTCGACGCAAACCTCCTATGCAAACCAGACGAAAAAGGCTATCAGCAATAAATTTATTGCTGAGGCGACGACGAATTTTCTCAAAGAACAGCTTGAAGTTTACTTTGCAGAGAATAAACAATATGCAGAAGCGATAACAGGGCAGGTTCTCATCAATAAACGAAGCCGTGAGCAAGCGGAGTCTGCGCGTATCACGCTCAAGAAGAAGCTCACCGGTTCGATGGATGTGGCTTCCCGCGTTGAAAAGTTCGTCGGATGCCGTTCACGTGACCCGCAAGTCCGCGAACTATATATAGTTGAAGGAGACTCCGCGCTAACTTCATGTAAACTTGCGCGCAATGCGGAATTTCAGGCTATAATACCGGTGCGTGGAAAAACTCTCAACTGCATGAAAAGCACATATGACAAGATATTCAAAAGCGATATTATAACCGACCTTTTAAAGGTTATCGGTTGTGGTGTTGAGATTAAATCAAAAGGACGTTATAAAAACGAATTTGATTACTCATCACTTCGCTGGAGCAAGATTATTATTTGCACAGATGCCGATGAGGACGGCTTCCAGATTCGCACTTTGCTCTTAACGATGTTTTACAGACTCTTACCGACGCTGATAGAGAAAAGGCATGTATACATCGCCGAATCACCGCTTTATGAAATAACAGAGCGAACTAAGGAAGAACGCAGATATTTCGCTTATAACGAATCTGAAAAGATGGATATTATAGCGAAACTTGACGCCGCTGGCATCAAATATACGCTTCAGCGTTCAAAGGGACTTGGTGAAAATGAACCGGAAATGATGTGGCTGACGACTATGAATCCGCTGACACGCCGGCTTATTCGCGTTACACCGGTAGATGCCGCCCAGACTATGCGTATGTTTGAAACTTTGCTTGGAAATGATCTGCCTGCTCGCAAAATATTTATTACAGAAAATGGGCATCGATATCTTGCTAAAGCCGATATTTAAGGCTCCTTTTTGTAGTGAATTGCATATGTATGTTTATTGTATATAATTTGCAATAAAGCACTGACGACAAAAGGTGCTATATACTTGACAAAGCTTTAACACAAATATAAAATTAATACAAATATAATATAAACCAGCGGTGAGCCCGCTCGGTGTTAATTGAAAAAACCCGGGACGAAGTTTTGGAAGACATAATATTAAGTTTACGGAATTTTAAAAAGAGTTTCGGCGATACGCAAGTTTTACAAGGCATCAACCTTGACGTTAGAAGAGGCGAATTTGTCACGCTTCTTGGGCCTTCGGGCTGTGGCAAAACAACAGTTTTACGCATCATTGCAGGGTTACTTGATGCTGATGAGGGGCAGGTAATCCTTGAGGGGAACGATGTCACCGAGGCACCGCCAGAGAAGCGGAACGTCAATACTGTATTCCAGAGCTATGCTCTTTTCCCACACATGAACGTGGGCGCAAATGTTGGCTATGCGCTTCGCATACGCGGCGAAAAAAAGGCAAAAATCAAAGAAGAGGTTGCACGGGCATTGTCACTCGTACAGCTTGAGGGGTACGAGCGGCGCATGCCGCACGAGTTATCGGGAGGAGAGCGCCAGCGCGTGGCAATCGCGCGTGCTGTAATTGCAAAACCTAAGGTTTTGCTTCTTGATGAACCGCTCGGTGCACTTGATTTGCAACTGCGCCGTCAGATGCAGATAGAGCTGAAAAGGTTACAGCGAACGCTTGGCATCACTTTCATTTATATAACTCATGACCAGGAAGAAGCGCTCAATATGTCTAACCGCATTGCCGTCATGAGGGGTGGCGTTTTTGAGCAAGTCGGGACGCCTGCCGAGGTCTACGACACACCGCGCACATCTTATGTGGCGCGGTTCGTGGGGGAAGCGAACATAATATGCGGCAAGGCTGTATCAGTATCGGATGGCTTTGTCACGCTTAGGACTGATGGCGGCGTGGTTACAGCTCGCGACGGAGGTATTAAATTCAGAGCTGGCGATGATGTAACCATTTCAGTCAGACGCGAGAACATACAAATTATAGATGAACTGCAAGATGCAGGACTTCGTGCAACCGTAAAAGAAAAAAACTTCGTTGGTGGTCTTTTGCGCACTACCCTTGAGCTTGATGATGGGGTGGAGATTATTGCTGCTCGCTGTGGGATAGATTCGCCCCATGTGCCTGGTGATGTTGTCTATGTTATGTTTACACCGGAGCATGCCGTTGCTGTGAGGGAACTGCCATGACAAGCGGAGTATTAAAAAAGAAAAAAAGCGGTTGCATAAAACGTGAAAATAAACGCCGGGCAGCCTCGGCGCTTCTCGTTTTGCCGATCTATTTGTTCACGTTCGCTTTTGTAGTCGGCCCTCTTGTTTACATGATAATCCTCAGCTTTATGACGAGAGCGGAAGTTTGGGGAGTTGAGCGAATATTTACGCTTGATAATTATAAAAACATATTCAGTGAAGTATATTTTGGAACGTTCAGACAATCGCTGAAGCTTGCGTTTATTTCGACATTAGCAGTTATCTTACTTGGTTATCCGTACGGATATTATATGGCACGAACCAGCCCGTCATGGCAGCGTCGGCTTATGACGATGCAAATGATACCGTTTTGGGTGAACTCACTTATTCGTCTTTATGGATGGATAATAATACTTCGTGCAAACGGGCTTCTTGATAAGCTGCTGATGGCAATTGGTTTGACAGATGAGCCGCTGAAGCTGCTTTATTCATATCCCACCGTAATTGTCGGCATGGTTTATGTGCTCTTGCCGTTTATGATATATTCGGTTTACAGCAGCGCTGAGAAACTTGACTGGTCGCTTGTCGAAGCATCCCGTGATCTTGGCGCTTCACCTATAAAAGCATTTATTACGGTAACATTTCCCCTGACGCTCCCGGGGCTGCTGACCGGTGTTGTGCTGACTTTTATCCCTTCGATGGGGCTTTTCTTCATTGCCGATATTTTGGGCGGGAACAAGGTTGTCCTCGTCGGGAATATAATACAGGAACAGCTCATGAAGGTTCATAACTGGCCATTTGCCGCAGCACTATCTGTTGTTTTGATGATATTAACGAGTGTCCTCATATATATTTATAGGCGCGTGGCGCGAGTAGAGAAATTAATGGGTGATGGTGCGAAAGAAAACAAAGATAAGGATAAAGAAAAAGAAATGGGGCGCGGTGTATGAGATTGTTGGCTATGTCAAACAAAGTTAAATCGTCAAAGCGCAAGCGATCTCGCAGGAGCACCTTCCCGACACTTTATCTCGCTATTTTAACAGTGTTGACATACGTGCCGATAGCTGTAGTTGTTGTTTATTCATTCAATGAAAGTAAAATCAGCTCTGTATGGAGTGGGCTTTCCCTGCGTTGGTACAAAGAATTGTTCCGTGATCCGGATATGTTCCGGGCGCTTTTAATGAGTGTGCTGCTTGGCGTGTCCTCATGCTTAATAGCCGCGGTAATTGCGACGCTTGCAGCCATTGGACTCCCCAGAGCAAAGCTTCCGGGCAGGAAGTTAGTCGAGTATCTATCATCACTCCCGATAATTATTCCTGAAATAGTTCTCGGAATGGTGTTTCTTGTTTATTTTTCGCTGTTAAATTTGCCTTTCGGCATGACAACGCTTATTATAGCACACACATCATTCTGCATACCGTATATATATATGCAGGTGAAAGCTCGTCTTATCGGCCTTGACGAAAGCTATTATGAAGCGGCGCGAGATCTTGGTGCCAGCAGCATCAGGGCGTTTTTTGATATAACGCTGCCGCTTATAATGCCTGCTGTGATATCGGGGATGTTTTTATCATTCGCGATGAGCTTTGACGACGTGATAATAAGCGTTTTCGTAACTGGTGTTAGTACGGATACATTGCCAATTAAGGTTTATACGCAGCTTAAAACAAGCACAACACCAAAAATAAACGCACTTTGCACGCTGATGCTCGTGGTAACCGTGTTTTGCTACGTTATGTCGTATGTCTTTTCACGCATAGGCAGGCGTAATATGAAAACCCAAAAAGAAAGAGAACACAAAGAAGCCATAAGAAAGGCTTAAAATATAAATATTTCTTTATATGGGGAGGGGAAGAGTCAATATGAAAAAAAGAACGGCACGCGCTATCACTGCTGTTTTGATGGCAGTACTATTTTGCACATCTATATTTATGTGCTCGTGTGGGGATAAAAGTAAAACCATGACACTTTATACATGGGAAGGAATGTTCCCACAGGAGGTATTAGATGATTTTGAAGAATCGACAGGCATAAAGATCAATTACGTCAGCTTTGATTTCAATGAAACGATGCTTGCAAAGCTTGAATCTGCCAAGGGCGGTACATACGATCTTATAATTGCCGACGATTATATCATTGAAACTGTCATCAAAGAAGGCCTCGCACAGAAACTTGACAAATCAAAGCTAAAGAATTATGAAAACATAAACCCGATCTATCAGAGTCAGTTTTATGATCCGGATAATGAGTACACGGTACCTTATGGAGCCGGTGTACAGACAATCGTCTATAATCCTGACAAGGTATCAATTGATATAACCGGATATGCTGATCTTTGGGACAAATCTCTTGTTAACAGCGTTGGTATAATAGCAAACTACCGCGTTATAAACGGTATGGCACTAAAGGTACTCGGTGAAAGTTATAATACAAAGGATCTTGATAAGATTGCCGCCGCTGGTGAAAAGCTCAAGGAGCTTGCGCCTAATATAAGAATAATTAAAGACGACAATCTCCAGGACGACCTTATATCCGGCGAAATATCGGCTGCTGTTATGTATACGTCCCAGGTGACGATGGCGATGCTTGCGGATCCGTCGCTTAAGGTTGTGTACCCGAAGGAAGGCATAGGC
>JAAYLD010000042.1 GCA_012522015.1 Clostridiales bacterium | reverse complement strand
CAAGGAACGGACGACGCTATCAATTCTCTTGCAGAATATAAGACGCGTTTTTTACGTCCGCCGGGAGGTATATTTGATAAAAACGTCCAGTCCGCGGCGAGGAACAATGATATTTTAATAGCGCTGTGGACAATCGATACAAAAGACTGGCAGCACCGCTCAGCCGATAGCATCGTTGAGGGTGTGCTGCGCTGTGTGCGTGGAGGAGACATCATACTGATGCATGATTATATATCAGGCGACTGCCACACGACAGAGGCTCTTGACATTTTGATACCAGAGCTTCAAAAACGCGGTTTTTCATTTGCCACACTCTCGGAGATGTACCTGTCGGACAGCTAATAAACAACTTTTGCATCCACCTTAATGTTTTTATATAAAATACGAACTTAAATAATCACTGCTTAATATAGAATAAACGCCAATTGTTTTATATTCGCCGAAAATATACATGGCATCCCGAAGTGTACCCTCGTACGTCATATTGCATTTTTCCATGACGCGGCGGCTGCGGTCATTTCCAATCATATACCGTGATTCTATGCGGTGTAAATTCAACGTCAAAAAACCGAACTTGATAACGCGGGATAGCGCCTCAACCGCTATCCCCATCCCCCAATAGTTCGGGTTTAATACATACCCAACTTCAGCCCAGTTATTTTCAAAATCAATGTGGGTGAAACCGCAGGTTCCTATCATCTTAGAGTTTTCTTTATAGACGATTGCCCAATCATAAAACTTGCCCTCGTTATACCGCTTGTCAAGATATTCAAGGTACCGGCACGTATAATTATAATCGGGATGAGGCCGCCATGTAAGGTGCCGCGTCACCTCGGGCAGGCGAGCGTACTCGTACATATCAGCGGCATCGGAACGAAGCATCCGACGGAGAATCAGCCGCTTTGTATCAAGCGCTGGAATATTTGAAAAAATCCTTTCTACTGCCTCCCGATTCACATGGCGCCTCCGTCATCGTGTTAAACATACTGTAATTATTATATATTCAACAAATGTCGTTTTCAATATAATGCCATATATTTACTCATCACACCTTTTGCTCTATTATATAAATATGTAGATACTTGCACTAAACGCCCTGTGACGTGGCAAAGACGTTGACACAAAAGTACGCCGGTGGTAGAATAGCAACGATATATGTATTTAGCTTTAACTTTACAGTTATATGGAGGAATTATATAAATGCTTGAGAAGCTGAAGGAACAAGTTTATCGCGCCAATATGATGCTCGTCGAGCATAACCTTATCATTTTTACATGGGGCAATGTAAGCGGAATCGACCGTGAAAGCGGGCTTTTTGTGATTAAACCGTCGGGCGTCGAATATTCCGACCTAAAACCTTCCGACCTGCCCGTCGTCGACCTTGATGGAAACGTCGTCGAGGGTTCGCTCAAGCCTTCCTCCGACACACCAACACACGCGGAACTTTACCGCCGCTTCCCGAACATCGGCGGTATAACACATACACATTCAAAGTGGGCTACATGCTTCGCGCAGGCCGGGCGTTCTATCCCCCCGTACGGGACAACGCATGCTGATTATTTTGACGGCACAATCCCCTGCACTCGCAAGATGACACCTGATGAAATTGCCAGCGATTATGAGCTGAACACAGGGCGTGTCATCGTTGAAACATTCCGTGACATTGACCCTGACAGGATGCACGCCGTTCTTGTGCACTCGCACGCGCCGTTTACATGGGGCAAAGACGCAATAAGCAGCGTTGAGGCTGCCGTTGTCCTTGAACAGGTCGCGGTGATGGCACTTCACACGGAGCTTTTACAGCTCAATCTTGCCGGCGGTGGCGCTCCGATGCAAGAAGAGCTTCTTCGCAAGCATTTTGACCGCAAACACGGACCGAATGCATATTACGGACAAACAAAAAAATAAGACAGATATACATACGCCTAAAACTGTGTTGCTTTAACATAAAAACGCCTTGATTTAACCTTTTGGATGAAGTCAAGGCGTTTATCTTCTTTCGGGCAACTTTTATCCTAAAAATGCAAAAGCGGGTGATTTTAAAATCACCCGCTCTGCTATTTAAAGGAGCGTAATTATTTTACATATATAACTTCGGCTATGT
>JAAYLD010000041.1 GCA_012522015.1 Clostridiales bacterium | reverse complement strand
CGCGCAAGCTTCATGCAAAGCGTCAGCGCTGTCTGCCCGCCAAGTCCTGACAAAATCCCGTCGGGTTTTTCCACCTCGATGATGCGCTCAACAGTTTCAAGCGTCAGCGGCTCAATATAAACTTTGTCTGCTATCGCAGTGTCCGTCATAATTGTTGCGGGGTTCGAGTTTAAAAGGATAATTTCAATCCTATCCTCGCGAAGAGCACGGCAAGCCTGCGTGCCGGAGTAGTCAAACTCAGCCGCCTGTCCGATGACAATTGGGCCAGAACCGATCATCAAAACACGGCGGATAGATTTATCACGCGGCATTAAAAATCACCTGCCCTTCTGTTTCTCATACGCAATATAAATTCATCGAATATGAAGCGAGTATCGTGCGGGCCGGCGCCTGCCTCAGGATGAAACTGCACAGAAAACGACCCATTTTCTTTATACTCGATGCCCTCGCAACCTCCGTCGTTTACGTTTGAATAGAGCAGCTTCGCTTTCTTAGGATCAATGCTCTCCGAGATGACAGTGTAGCCGTGGTTTTGCGACGTAATGAATACGCGGCCGTCCGTATGGCGGCGAACCGGCTGGTTTTCACCGCGGTGACCGTATTTCATCTTTGTTGTTTTAAAACCATGCGCAAGAGCAACGATCTGATGTCCAAGGCATATGCCGAATATTGGAAGCCCCGTACCCAAAAGCTCACGTACAGTTTCAATTATAGTGGGATTGTTCTGTGGGTCGCCTGGACCGTTTGACACAAGTACCCCGTCGGGTGAATACGCAGTTATATCCTTCACGCTTGTTAGGGCAGGAACGATATAAACGGAGCAGCCACGCTCTAAAAAGCACTCAAGAATGCTCCTTTTATAGCCACAGTCAAGAATGACAACCGTCGGCCCGCCCTCTTTACCGGGGTGATATTCGATAGTCTTAACTGAAACTGACGGTACTACGTCCTTCGGTACGCTATATGCCCGCAGTGCTTCCAAGTCGCAGGACTCGGGGTTTTTTGTTATCATGCCGTTCATAACCCCGCGCTCGCGGATAAGCCGCGTCAGGCTTCGCGTGTCGACACCCTTAATACCGACAACCCCATAACTTTTAAGCCAACTGTCAAGATTATCTCTTGAGCGGAAGTTTGACGGTGTATCGCAGCATTCGCGCACGATATATGCGCTGACATAAGGCTTGTCTGCTTCCATATCGGCGAGATTTACGCCGTAATTGCCGATTAAGGGGAACGTCTGTATGACGCCATACCCTGCATAGCTTTTATCGGTTAGCGTTTCCATATAGCCAGTCATACCGGTGGCAAAAACCATCTCACACATGACCTCTCCTTCCGCACCGAAAGGCTCGCCGCGGAAAACACGTCCGTTTTCAAGCACAAGATATAGTATCTGTGAATTCTTTTGTTCCAAGCTAAACCTCACATTAATATAGAATAACTATTGTTACAATAGAATAATACTTTATGTTAAACTGGACACTTTTTAAGAGCAGTTTTTTCCTGCACATCATTTATTTATGTTGGGTAATTCCCGCTGAAGCAGGCCGTGCAATAGCCAGCTGTCGGCGAATTCCCACGCGCTATATATCTTACATGGTTAAGTTCAAGATAGCCAAGGCTGTCCGCACCTATTATCTGTGCGATTTCTGGGACCGTCGCATGGTATGCGATAAGTTCCCGGCGTGAATCTATATCGGTTCCATAAAAACATGGGTTTAAAAACGGCGGCGCAGACACACGTACGTGAACCTCCGTCGCGCCTGCCTCACGCAGCATACCGATTAGCTGCTTCATTGTTGTGCCACGCACAATCGAGTCGTCAACAAGAACTACGCGCTTGCCGGCTACCGCGTCGGCTACGACGTTGAGCTTAAGCTTTATAATACTCTCACGCTCGGACTGCTGTGGCACAATAAAGCTGCGGCCTATGTATTTATTCTTAATAAGCCCGATGTCGTACCGTATTCCTGATTGATGTGAATAGCCGATGGCGGCGTCGATGCCGGAATCCGGTACGCCAATTACAACATCAGCCTGCACCGGATGCTCTATTGCTAAAAGTGCGCCGGCTTTTTTGCGCGCTTCGTGAACGTGAACTTTGTCAATGACGGAATCTGGACGCGCAAAGTATATGTATTCAAAGATACAAAGCGACGGTTGCGCTTCGCTACAGTGAGTGCGAATATAATTTACACCTTCAGGAGAAAAAACAATTACCTCTCCCGGGTCAACTTCGCGTTCAAGGCGCGCGCCGACGGCATCAAGAGCGCAGCTCTCTGACGCGATGACATATCGCCCATCAGGCGTTTTTCCAAAGCAAAGCGGACGGAAACCATGCGGGTCGCGCACTGCTATCAGCTTCTGCGGTGACATGATTACAAGCGAATATGCCCCTTCAAAGCTCGCCATTGCTCGCGTGACCGCTTCTTCAATCGAGGTAGAACGAAGACGCTCCTGTATTATAATGTAACCAATTAACTCTGTGTCAGACGTCGTATGAAACACAGCGCCAGATAATTCAAGTCGCTGCCGCAGCTCCTTGGCATTTGTAAGGTTGCCGTTATGCGCGAGGGCAAGATTGCCCTTTAAGTGTTTGAACACCAACGGCTGAGCATTCTGGCGAGTATTGCTGCCATTAGCGCCGTAACACACATGACCTACTGCCATGTTTCCCACACCAAGAGATGCAATCACACTTTTTGTGAACACCTCGCCAACAAGCCCCATATCGACATGCATGTAAAACGATCTGTCACGGCATACTACAATACCGCAGCTTTCCTGCCCCCGATGCTGGAGTGCGTAAAGCCCGTGATATGTTATCAGCGAAACATCGGTGTCACTGTTTCCATAGACGCCAAAAACGCCACATTCTTCGTTATATTGTCTCATAGCACCTTATTAACCACTCTGTATAACATTTCAGTATATGCATCCTCAACACCGCCAAGATTTTGACGGAAACGGTCTTTGTCAAGTTTCTCTTTCGTCCTAACATCCCAGAAACGGCATGTGTCAGGCGAAATTTCATCTGCAAGTATAATGCCGCCGCCGGGCAAACGGCCAAACTCAAGCTTAAAATCGACAAGTTCAATGCCAATATCAAAGAAAAAGGAGCTCATCGCAGCATTGATGGCGAGAGCGTATTTTTTTATTTCTTTTATTTCATCATATGTCGCAAGTTTTAAGGCAAGCGCTTGAGATGTGTTTATCGGTGGATCGCCAAGCTCATCGTTTTTATACGAAAACTCAACAACAGGCATATCAAACTCCATGCCGTCCGGGACACCAAATCGCTTCACAAAGGAACCTGTTGCGCGGTTGCGTACGATAACTTCAAGCGGTATAATCTCAACTTTTTTTACAAGCGTCTCCCTATCGGACAGCTCCTTTACAAAATGTGTCGGAATTCCCTTCTCCATAAGGTAGGTCATCATCTTGTTCGTTATTTTATTGTTGATAACCCCCTTGCCCGCGATTGTTCCGCGCTTTTGCCCGTTAAAAGCTGTAGCGTCGTCTTTATATTCAACAATATAAAGCTCCGGGTCCTCCGTTTCGAACACTTTTTTCGCCTTACCCTCATAAAGTTGGCGCCCCTTTGTAACATTCATCTTTTATGCCCTCCGAAATATATAAAAGCGCAAAACGCCCCTCCAAAAGGAGAGATCCGCCTGCGCTGTTTGCCAGAAACTATATACCATAATACCGTACGCCCATGTGCATGTATATTCATGTTTATATGATAAGTGCAGATGTAGCTTCTGTCAATCTGAATGTTTCACAAAAGAGTTTCTCTATAAAGAAACTCTATGTGCATAATGTTCAACAAAAGACATTTAATACGCCAAGTGAATAATTATACATACAGCGCATTCACAGACGTTAATACAATATATTCACCTCAATCCTTGCGTTTATATATGAACGGTGTTATACTTTGTTTTGAACTTACGCTCCACTATTTGCACGGGTAGCATAACAAAGGCGGAGTTACATAAATAAAGAAGTTCATTTTTATAAACTAACAATGCCGCTCTCACTTTACGAAAAGCTTATTTATTACCCGTCAACGTAAAGAGCTGTCTCCGAATTCAAAAAACGGCGCCTTAAATTACAACATATAAGCTGTAAAGGTAATCATGTAAAATGGAAACAAAGATAAGAGTAAAACCATGTGATATTCAGCTTGTATCATACCCTGAAAAAGCCGACGGCTGGCAGGATGGCGTTTATATTCCCCGAAAACCAACACGCACATCAGCCGACGCCATCTTACCCGGCGGGTTTTTTAAGTCGAACATAACTAAATCAGACATAAATGACAGCAAATTTTCATCTGACTTGCCGCTGCTTGTGTTTGACCCTGCTATGCCACTGCCGAACAGGTGCTTTTGTGAAACAGAGGAGACCGGGTATGGTGTTTTTTATTACATCGAAGGCGTTGAGTTCACATTTGAATGCAACCGTCAAGACGTCGACATTACAGCTGTTTTAAGGGCAAATAACACCCATAACATAAAAAACGGCGATAAGGGCGCCCCTTTGCGCATCCATGTAAACGCCGACGGCTTTGACGCGACGCCGACACCCGGCGGCGTACCACTTGAGCACGGCACTGATACGGCAGTAAGATTCACTGTTTGCGCGACAGGCGATACCTTATCACTGATTTTTTATATAAAAAGCGATAATGACGGCAACTCCGGCGATCCAGCGAATGATATTCCGCACGACCAACAAACAGCGCCACAACTGTCGCTCGTTTCGCTCGATATAAAACCGGCGGCGGTAAAAACACCGGGCAAAATTCAGACAGTTTTCATCGCTTCTGATTCGACAGCGCAAACATACGATGAATATTATTACCCGCAGACCGGATGGGGCGAGGTTTTATATTCATTTTTCCGTTCGTCAGATAGTGTACATGTATTCACGCCGGAAGGCTCGCCTTACCCGCACTGCCGCCGTTATGAAATGCCCGATGTAGCCATCGAAAACCGCGCTATCGGCGGGCGGAGTTCGCTTTCTTTCTTCCTTGAAGGAAAGTTTGACGCTCTCCTCTCACGCGCTCGTTCGGGTGACTTTGTCCTCATACAGTTCGGTCACAATGATGCGACAAAAGCACGTCCGAACAGGTACGCGCCACCCCATGTCTTCTCGGAATACATGGAAAAATATGCTCTTGCATGCAAATCCCGCGGGATAACGCCAGTGTTTATCACCCCTGTATCAAGGCGAAATTGTGACGGCGGCGATTTCTCAATTTCTTTCCCCGAATACCGCAGCGCAGCGCTTGCCCTCGGCGAAAAGCTTGGCATACCTACACTTGACCTTGGCACAGCAAGCCTTGATATCTATCGCGCATCAGGCGTGGAAGGCTCAAAAAAGCTCTTTTTATGGACAGAACCGGGCGAATACACAGGCGCATACAAAAACGGAGTTTCTGACAACACGCATCTTTCACGCAAAGGCGCTACTCTTTTCGCGGCGGCGCTTGCTAAACTCATCTGTGAATCAAGTGATAAGCGGCTTTCAAAGATAGCAGAACTAATTGATATTGGCAAAGTCACCTCCACCCTGAGTGATATACCTTGCTGATGGTTAAACCTTGCTTTTGACATTGTGCACATATTATGAGTGCATACGTATACATTTTTCATGTATATATTTTCATTTTTATGCTATAAACTTGTTGACAGCACCTCAAAGCCGCTGTATAATTATTAGTACAGAATGAATATTATTCACTCGCGCTTATAAGTATTTGACGCGCCTTTTGTGCGCCCCAAAGTTTATCATAAGTTTTAAACGCTCAATGTGTATTTACAATATAATCAACATTTTGAAAGGATAAAAATAAAATTATGCAAGAAGCTTGTGCAAACAATAAAAATGAAATCAAAAAAATAGTACTTGCTTATTCCGGCGGGCTTGACACCTCCATTATCATACCGTGGCTAAAAGAAAATTACCCCGGATGCGAGGTTATAGCCGTATGCGCCGACATCGGTCAGGGAAGCGAAATCGAAGGGCTTGAGGAAAAAGCGCTGAAAACAGGCGCATCAAAACTTTATATTCTTGACCTCACCGACGAGTTTGTCGATGATTTCATCATCCCGACACTCAAAGCCGGCGCTTGTTATGAAGGCTATATGCTTGGCACATCGTTTGCACGTCCTGTCATTGCAAAACACCTTGCAAGAATTGCACTTGAGGAGGGTGCAGACGCTATCTGCCACGGCTGCACTGGTAAAGGCAATGATCAGGTTCGCTTTGAGCTTACCATCAAGGCATTTGCCCCCAACATGAAGATCATCGCCCCATGGCGTATTTGGAACATTAAATCCCGCGACGAGGAGATTGATTACGCCGAGGCTCATAATGTTCCTCTTAAAATAAGCCGCGAAACAAACTACTCAAAAGATAAAAACCTCTGGCATCTTTCACACGAGGGGCTTGATCTTGAGGATCCAAGAAACGAACCGCAGTACGAAAAACCCGGTTTTCTTGAGATGGGCGTTTCCCCACTCCAAGCTCCCGACAAGCAGACATATGTCGAGATTGAGTTTGAAGCCGGTGTTCCTGTCGCTGTCGATGGCGAGAGAATGAAAGCATCTGATATTATAAGAAAGCTAAATAAGCTCGGCGGCGAGAACGGCATAGGCATTCTTGACCTCGTTGAAAACCGCCTTGTCGGCATGAAGAGCCGCGGCGTTTACGAAACGCCCGGTGGCGCGATTCTTTACGCCGCTCATGAATATCTTGAGACTGTCTGCCTTGACAAAATAACCTTCCATAAGAAGCAGGAGCTTGCCATAACATTTGCCGAGCTTGTCTACAACGGTCAATGGTTCACACCGCTGCGAGAGGCACTCTCCGCTTTCGTCGACAAAACTCAGGAGCATGTCACAGGCAAAGTAAGGCTCAAACTTTACAAAGGCAACATCATAAAAGCCGGCGTTTGGAGCGACTGGTCGCTTTACTCTGAGGAAATTGCAACTTTTGGCGAGGACGAAGTTTACAATCAAAACGACAGCGCGGGATTCATCAACCTTTTTGGCTTGCCTATTAAGATTCAGGCTCAGGTAAACGCTAAAAACGCCGCTAAAAATGCAAAGAAAAAACAGTAATTAAAGGAAAAAGCGGAGCGCCATCAGCCACGTTTTATGAAGCGGAGCTGAGACGCACCGCCGCCATATACGGATATGTCAGAAAAAATAAAGGTATTTATCGATGGCAACACCGGCACGACCGGACTACGTATAAACGAGCGGCTTTGTGGTCGTGACGACACTTTACTTTTCGTGTTGCCGGAGGAGAAACGGCGCGACCCTGATGCACGTATTAAAGCAATTTTAGAATGTGACGTCGCTTTTCTTTGCCTGCCGGACGAGGTAGCACGCGAGACTGTATTGGCAGCTGACAGCATGGAAGCCGACACAATCATCATCGATACGTCAACAGCTCACCGCATATCCCCCGGTTGGGCATACGGCTTCCCTGAGCTTGGCGATGTGTTCGTACAAAAAACAAAAAACAGCCGCCGCATTGCCGTCCCCGGCTGCCACGCAAGCGGGTTTATCGCGCTTGTTTATCCGCTCATTGAAGCGGGCGTTCTATCAAAAGATGCCCTGCTTTCGTGCTTCTCGCTTACAGGTTACAGCGGCGGCGGCAAAAAAATGATTGCCGAATACGAAGAACAAAACCGAGATGTCTCGCTTTCGTCCCCACGTATCTACGCCCTCACTCAGACGCACAAGCACCTGCCTGAAATGACGAGCATTACAGGTCTTGAAAACGCACCTGTATTCTGTCCCATAGTCGACGATTATTACTGCGGTATGGCTGTAACGGTTCCGTTATTCTCCGCTAATATCCACGGTTACAGTATTGACGATCTGCGTAATATTTATAGGGAAAAATATTCGCCCACCTCAGAGGGTGTCGTACGCTATGTATGTGAGGACGAGATTTCATCCGGCGGATTTATCAGCGCAAATGCGCTTGCCGGCCGTGACTTAATGCTCATATCCGTCCTCGGCAACAGCGATCGTATAACTTTGTGTGCCGTTTATGATAATTTAGGAAAGGGCGCATCAGGCGCCGCCATACAGTGCTTAAATATAGCAACAGGAAAAAAAGCAACGAAAGGACTGCTGCTCTGATAGCAGAAAAACATATATGAAACAAATCAGTGGTGGTGTAACAGCAGCCGCCGGATTTTTAGCATCAGGCATTCACTGTGGAATCAGGAAGAATCAATCAAAAAAAGACCTTGCTTTGATTTTCAGTGAAAAAAGAGCGGCTGCCGCTGCTATTTACACTCAAAATATCGTTAAAGGCGCGCCGCTCATTGTTACAGCGGAAAATATATCCGACGGGTTCGCACAGGCTATCATTTGCAACAGCGGAAACGCCAACACATGCAATGAAAACGGCATAGAGATAGCAAAAGAAACGTGTACTCTTGTGGCATCAGCGCTCAGTATAGCGCCAACTGACGTTATCGTCGCCTCGACTGGCGTTATTGGCCAGCCGCTTGATATTACCCCGATAAAAAACGGGATACCGGCGCTCGTTGCTTCTCTCCGTCCGGACGAGGAAGGCAGCGCTGACGCTGCATCTGCCATAATGACAACCGATCTCAAAGCTAAAGAAACGGCCGTTTCGTTTACACTTGGCGGCGTTTTGTGCCATATGGGCGGGATTGCCAAGGGTTCAGGGATGATAAACCCCAACATGGCGACAATGCTTGTATTTATAACGACTGATGTCGCTATTTCGCCGGAAATGCTGCGCCTTGCCCTCTCCCGGGACGTGGCTGACAGTTTCAACATGATAAGCATAGATGGCGACACATCTACAAACGACATGGTGACTGTCATGGCAAACGGCATGGCCGGCAACGCAATGATAACGGCTCCCGGCGACGATTTTGATGTATTCTGCAAAGCCCTTGCGACTATCACGCGTTCACTTTCACGAATGATTGCCGCCGATGGTGAAGGAGCGACAAAACTCCTTGTCTGCCGCGTCAGCGGAGCTCTTGACTGCGAAAATGCAAGACGCATAGCAAAATCCGTTATTTGCTCAAACCTTGTCAAAGCCGCAATGTTTGGTGCCGATGCAAACTGGGGACGCGTTTTGTGCGCTATTGGTTACAGCGGCGCGAAGGTTGATGTATCTAAGATTTCTGTCTCCTTCTCCTCTTCTGCCGGTACAGTAAACGTTTGCAGCGGCGGCTTTGGCATCCCGTTTTCGGAAGAAGATGCGAAAAAGATACTTTCCCAGCCTGAAATAAATATAAACATAGGGCTTGGCGACGGGGTAGCATCTGCCGAAGCGTGGGGATGCGACCTAACATACGATTATGTAAAAATAAACGGTGACTACAGAACATAATAAAAGCGGTTACCCTGCGTTTTTGTAGCAGATACCGCTTTGCTATACGGAGATAATATAATGGACATATCAAATTCTCAACGGGCAGAAATTTTAACCGAAGCGCTTCCCTATTTGAGGAAGTATAATGGCAAAATTGTTGTTATAAAATACGGCGGCAACGCCATGATAAACTCCGAGCTTAAAGAACAGGTGATGGGCGATATTGTCCTTCTATCGCTTGTTGGAGTGAAGGTTGTTCTTGTGCACGGCGGCGGACCGGAGATAACGGAGATGCTTGATGTCATCGGCAAAAAAAGTGAATTCATCGATGGCTTGCGCGTCACCGACTGTGAAACGGCGGATATTGTCCAGATGGTGCTTGCCGGGAAGATCAATAAAAGCCTTGTGAATCTTCTTGGAATGAAAGGCGGCTGCGCTATTGGTATTTCCGGCATCGACGCACGCTTAATCGAAGCAAAGAAAAAAGACGAAAGGCTCGGTTTTGTCGGTGAGGTAACCTCTATCAATGTAAAACCAATCCTTGATTTACTTGAGCGTGGGTATATTCCCGTCGTATCGACTGTTGGCTGTGATGCTGAAGGGAACATTTACAACATAAACGCCGACATGGCGGCAGCACGTATAGCCGGTGCGCTTGGCGCGGAAAGCATGATAGCGTTAACAGATGTAGCCGGTATCTTACGCGATAAAAATGACCCCTCGTCGCTTATCCCTGCTATTTATATTGAGGAAGCAAAGCGCCTTTATGAAGAGGGCGTCATATCGGATGGCATGATACCGAAGGTTGAATGCTGTGTCGAGGCTGTAAAACTTGGTGTTAAGCGCGCTATCATCATTGATGGGCGTATCCCGCATGCAATATTAATTGAGATGCTGACAAACGAAGGTGCCGGCACAATGGTTACGGAGGTATGAAGCCTTGTACAAAAGCGTATCGAAAAAAACAAAAGAACTTGACGATAAGTATATAGCCGCAACATACGCTCGCTTCCCTATTGAGATAGTACGCGGATGTGGCTCGCTTCTCTATGACAATCAGGACCGTGAATATATTGATATGGGTGCCGGAATAGCTGTAAACACATTCGGCATATGTGATCCCGTCTGGATTTCTGCCGTAACGGAGCAGCTTGGACGCTTCCAGCACACATCAAACCTTTATTATTCTGAGCCGTGCGCCGAGCTTGCGAAAATTTTATGCGAGAGAACGGGCATGAAGCGCGTTTTCTTCTCGAACTCCGGCGCTGAGGCAAACGAGTGCGCCGTCAAAGCTGCCCGCAAATATTCAGCAGATAAATACGGCCCGCATCGTTATAACATAATTACCTTGAAAAATAGCTTCCACGGCAGAACAATTACAATGCTTGCCGCGACAGGTCAGGATGCCTTCCACACCGATTTTCTGCCGCTGACCGAAGGATTTATATACGTTGATCAGGGAGATTCGGAGACAATCCGCAAGCTTGCCGCCGGCGGCACCGTTGCCGCTGTCATGTTTGAGGTTGTTCAGGGTGAGGGTGGCGTTATACCTCTTGATCACGCTTTTGTAAAAGAGCTTGCAGATATCGCCCGCGAATATGATATACTGCTGATAGCTGATGAAGTCCAGTGCGGAAACGGCCGTACAGGTAAATTCTGCGGTTATATGAACTACGACATAACCCCGGATATCGTGACGACAGCCAAGGGGCTTGGCGGC
This sequence comes from Clostridiales bacterium, assembly GCA_012522015.1. Taxonomy (GTDB): domain Bacteria; phylum Bacillota; class Clostridia; order Oscillospirales; family CAG-272; genus DTU064. The sequence goes on along the minus strand of JAAYLD010000041.1, from coordinate 2,578 downwards.
GGCCTTCCTATTGGCGCAACTCTCCTCGGCGATAAAACAGAACACGTTTTTATGCCAGGAACACACGGCTCAACATTTGGCGGCAACCCTGTTGCATGTGCCGGTGCGATAAGCATAATCAACCGCATCGACGACGCATTACTTGAGGGCATTTGCCGTAAATCAAAGTGTATAATAAACAAACTTTTAGGCGCCCCGGGTGTTAAGAGTATCAGCGGCCTCGGACTCATGCTTGGCATTGACACATACGGAGACGCTTCCGACGTCATACGTTTTGCGATGGAGGGTGGCGTTCTGCCTCTTAAAGCTAAAAACAAAGTCCGCCTTCTCCCGGCACTCAACATACCCGACGATATACTTGCTCGTGCTGTCGACATAATAGCCGACGCATGCGCTAAAGCTGCCGCCCTAAAAAAATGTCTGGCACAACCCGGCGGCAATTTTCACTAATAGTTAAAGCTGCACAGGAGGAATATTCCGATGCCTGTATCACTTAAAGGGCGCCATTTTCTAAAGCTACTTGACTTTACAACCGAGGAAATTATATATCTTCTTGACCTTGCCGCCGATTTAAAGGGGAAGAAAAAGAACGGGATACCGCACGATACGCTGCGTGGTAAAAACATTGCCCTTATTTTTGAAAAGACGAGCACCCGTACACGCTGCAGCTTTGATGTCGCGGCACACGATCTTGGCATGAACACGACATACCTTGATCCGTCAAGCTCACAAATAGGCAAAAAAGAAAGCATTGCCGATACGGCGCGCGTTCTTTCACGCATATACGATGGTATCGAGCATCGCGGCCATGGGCAGGAAATTGTCGAGGAGCTTGCGAAGTATTCCTCCGTCCCCGTCTGGAACGGTCTGACAGACGAGTTTCACCCCACACAGATTTTAGCCGACCTTCTCACAATACGCGAGAGGTTTGGGCGCACTTCTGGCATCCGCTTAGCTTATTACGGCGATGCTCGCTTCAACATGGGTAATTCACTTATGGTCGGCTGCGCAAAGCTTGGTATGCATTTTGTCGCTTGTGCGCCGGCAGGATATTTCCCGGGAAATGAGCTGACAGAAAAGTGCAAAGCAATCGCCGCTGAAACAGGCGGAAGCATTACTTTCACCTCTGATCCGACCCTTGGCGCAAAAGATGCAAACGTGATTTATACCGACGTATGGGTGTCAATGGGCGAGCCAGCTGACATCTGGGATAAACGCATAAGAGATCTCTCTCCCTATCAGGTAAATTCCGCTGTTATGGCATCTGCTGCACCGGGCGCTGTTTTCATGCATTGTTTGCCTTCATTCCACGACTGCAATACAGAGATAGGCGGCTTGGTTTGTGAAAAATATAATATGGATGCCTTAGAGGTGACAAACGACGTGTTTGAAAGCCCCGCTTCCATCGTATTTGATCAAGCTGAGAACCGTATGCACACAATAAAAGCTGTCATGGCAGCGACGCTGTGAAAACCGGGCAGATAAAATAAAACCCTGCAAAAATTATATAATAAACAAATGGCCTTACTCCGAATATCGTCATGAGCAAGGCCTTTTTCTTATTTAATACACGGCTACGGTTGAGCAGTAATCAGGGCAATAAGCCACATTTAATATTAATCCTGCAATAGCCCCGCCGCTGTTGCCTATTGCAGTCAGTTTAACTTGCGCACCTTCAGGCCCTACTAACACTGGTTGCACAAAAGTCGTCTCAAAGCTGGCCGAAGAAGTTATTACATTTTTATCGAAATAAAATAAAAACTCAAAAGTTACAAAACCGTCGCTTGATATTGCAATCTCGCCTCTATTAAATGGCTCCATATTACTTTCAACAATATAGGCATAAATCTTTGTTATTGCGGCATTTGGCGGCAAATCAATAATAACGTTATCGTCTGAAAAGGAAACATGATTCTCTACAATTTCCGCTGCGCACAAAACCTTCTCTTTCCCGCAGCAACAGCCTACCATCAGAAAAATTAAAGCGATTATTAGTGAAATACACAACATCTTTTTTATAGGTGGCATATCTGCTTCACCCCTTCATGATATGATTTTATTCGACAATAAAGTATCGATTTAGTACATAGTATGTGGGAAATGATTGCATATTGCGAATTATGATTGAAGTAAAACATGAGGGGTGATATATAATCCATGTGGTTATATGTTGCAGGTGAAATATTTATTGCGTTGAGCCATTAAAATAAAAAAGCCAAAATCCAACAAAAGAGAGGATTTTGGCTTTTTGTTTTACATATTTCTAAAATAAACCAAAATTATTTAAGTAACATACAAATATTATTCACATAACGATTTGAACACAACCCAAACATCAGAATGCTTTTCCTCAGCTTCTGCACTCACGTTTTGAATCATTTCCGTGTCTTCCTTCTCAAATTCTGCAGGAAGCGTTAAGAATGGCTTAAACTCATCGGATATATAAGCATCCGATGCGCTGTATGTGCAGTAATAACCGAGGTACTCAAAGCATTGAGCTCCGCGCTCTGCATCAAGAATATAGTCGAGGAAGAGGTGAGCAGCTTCAGCATTCGGCGCTTTTGACGGGATGAAACCT
>JAAYLD010000040.1 GCA_012522015.1 Clostridiales bacterium | reverse complement strand
GCAAGGCGTGCTGCTATCCTAATTGAAAACGGATACCCGGCTGACTATACGGAACCGCGCTACTATTGCAAAAAGTGCTCCGACACCGGTTACGATGGTATGCAAATGTGCGAATGCAAGCGCCGGGAGCTTGTGCTCGCCGGTTATGAAAGCTCAGGGATGGGCGAACTTTTAAAGACACAGAGTTTTGAGACATTTTCCCTTGATTACTATAAATATGACCCGCAGGCGTACTCAACAATGAAGCATACATATGAAGCCGCCAAATCATACAAAGAGAACTTTGCAGCCGGTAAAAATAATGGCAACCTTTTATTTATCGGCGCGACGGGGCTTGGCAAGACGCACCTTTCAACATCGATAGCGCGTGAGGTTATAAATAAGGGCTTTGACGTCAAATACGACACGATACAAAACATAATAACAGATTTTGAGCAGAAGCAATTCCGCGCCACTGGTGACATATCACAGGATGACGACCCGACAGAGCGTTATTTTGAGTGCGATCTTCTCATCATCGACGACCTTGGCACTGAACTGACAAACCAGTTCACGCTCTCCTGCCTTTATAATCTCATCAACACGCGAATTAATCGTGCGTCGTCGATGATAATAAGTACGAACCTCTCGCCATCAGAACTACGCCGCCGTTATGCTGAGCGTATTACAAGCCGCCTTTTCGGAGAGTTTCGAGCCTTGCCTTTTGCCGGTGGCGATGTACGTGCGGCAAAGCTCAGAGATCAGTAAGAATTTATAACTGATGCGAAAAGTAATATAAATTAGAGCAGCGGAATAAATAAAACACCCTGTATGGCACAAAACATTCTTCTGTGCTCTACGGGGTGTATTATATAAATGGATTATTGACGGTTGGAATGTTTTAAAGATAGGTTTACTCTGTCAAACGACTGAAGCGGAAATGTTCGTGTAGCATTTTTTCTTGTGTTATAAAGGCCGTTTTTATTAATAATGATGCGAGGGGTATTTACTTGGTGCCGTATTTATGTTATAAATTATATAAATTATATAAATTATATAAATATAATGATTGCCGAAGGGATATTTTATAATGCGAAAAATAATAACGCTTCTTGTCACTGCTGCTGTTACTTTTGTCTCACTTGCTCTTACAGCGTGCTCCGAATCTGAAGACATTGATGACTACAACTGGGAAAAATATGTTGATATCTGCGAATATAAGGGCATAGCTGCCACAAGGAAGCAGATAACTATAACTCAAGATGATATCGACGACGAGATTGAAGACTTTCTTGATGAGCTTGCTACAGAACAGGAGCTTACTGAGGAAGACGTGTTTGCCCTCGGCGATACAGTTAATATAAACTACGTCGGATATGTTGTAGGCGATTATGAAAAATATAAAGACGGTGATAAGTTTACCGAATATGACGACGTAAAAGGTTATGACCTGGTGCTCGGTTCGGGGAAATTTATCAGCGGTTTTGAGTCGGGGCTCATCGGACACCATGTTGGTGAGAAGGTTTCCGTTGATGTGACATTTCCTACTCCGTATCAGAATAATCCAGACCTTGCAGGCGTCAATGCAATGTTCGTTGTGACAATTAATTCCGCCAAACGCGACGTTTTGCCCGAATACAACGATGAGCTTATAGCAGAAAATACGGATTTTGACACGGTTGAAGAATTTGAAGCTTATTTATGGGACAAACTTAAGGCTGAGGCAGGGGAAGACGAGCTTTCAAATCTTGTTTCTGACATTTGGAGGTATATTGTCGACAACTCGACCGTGATAAAATATCCGGATAAGGTTGTTGAAGCATACAAAAATAACTATATAGCTTCATATACAAATTATGCGAAACAGTATAACCTCGCCCTTGAAGCTTTCCTTGAAAAATATTTTAATATGACAAAGGAAGAGTTCGTCAATCAGGTAACTGAGCAAGCAAAGGCATATGTTGTCGAGGAAATGCTGCTCCGCATTATTATCAAGCGTGAAGGTATAAAATTAACAGAAGATGAGTTTAAATCTGGAGCGGAGAAATACGCAAAGGATAATGGTTTCGAAGATGCGGAAGCGCTGGTCGAATATTATGGTGAGGATACGGTCCGGCAGAGCCTTCTCTGGGACAAGGTTATGCTTTTCCTTGTTGACAATGCAAATGTTACAGAAGTAACCGATACAGACACAGAATAGCAAATGTTTAAATTGGGCGAATAATAGGGCGACGGTTATATTGCTGTCGCCCAATGTTTTTATATCATAAAAAATTAGACATGACGGAGCATCGCCGGTCAGATGTGATATCATGAAATTGATATTTCTCCGGTACACACTCCGCCACGTCTTTTTCCCGCATCGCGGGAGGTGATAAAGTAGGAGTAAAATAGATTTATGCGGCGAAAATTATTATACAATGTATAGCGATTTTTGTAAATAGTAATATTATACGATAAATAAAAAAAATATTCGTCTTTTTGTCCATTGCATTTGTAAAAACTGCCTTCATTTTAATTAAGTAAAAATATTTTGCATTATATGCAGAAATGCTGTTGACAAGCGATGGATGTGGTGATATAATCGCCTTTGTAAAAAAGAAGTAGAACGTTTTTCGTCCTCACCGAGCCGCTACGGCGCGCCGGTTAAAAGTAGTATGCACTTTACCGCTTTAAGAGCGGGGAGTCGTAATATGGTGCGGAGAAAAATGTTCTCCGCAGTTTTTTATTATAAGCGGAAATGTTCGCTATATTTTACGGAGGTGGAATACTATCAGCACAAAGGATCTGCAGATAAATGAAGCAATTAAGGCAAGCAGCGTACGTGTCGTAGAAGGCACTGAGCAGCTTGGCATTATGCCTCTCGAACGCGCAAAGGAGATAGCGTATGACAAGGGTTTGGATCTTGTCTTAATCGCGCCTAATTCCGACCCGCCGGTTTGTAGAATTATGGATTACGGCAAGTACCGCTACGAGCGAGACAAGAAGGAAAAAGAGTCAAAGCGTAAACAGCAAACCGTCGAGATAAAAGAAGTTCAGCTTTCGTTTAAAATAGATACTCATGACTTTGAGACGAAAGCAAGGCGCGCTATTGGTTTCTTGTCAGATGGCAACAAGGTGCGCGTAGTGCTGCGTTTCCGCGGCCGAGAGATGGTACATCAGCAGATCGGACGCGACCTTTTACTGCGGTTTGAGGAATACTGCCGCGAATACGGCACAGCCGATAAAAGCCCGGTACTCGAGGGGCGTCAGCTTGTTATGTTCATCAGTCCTAATCGCGCACAGCGCGATAAGGATGCAAAGGGCGTAAAAGGATCAAAAGGATCAAAGGAAACAGTAGGATCAAAGTAAGCTTAAACTGTTGGTGCGCAATAAAAAAACACCGGAGTTTAAGTAGTGAGAAAATGAAGCGGGGCAAAATAATTCCCGCAGTAAAAGCGATGTTTGTGCTGTCTTGACATAAAACATAAAATATGTCCGGATAGTGAGATTAACAGCGTGAAGCTGTAACAAATGTTTAATACCTAGGAGCTGCCGCAAGGCGCCACAGCATCAGCTTTGGCGTCCAGACGACGTGCGCTCGTATTATATCTAAACGAACTATATAGAAGGAGTACCGCAATGGGAAAAATCAAGACACACAAGGCCTCAGCCAAGCGGTTCAGCCTAACGGCTACCGGTAAGGTGAAGATGAACCACAGTGAACACCGTCACAACCTTGGAAAGAAAAATGCAAAGCGTAAAAGGCATCTCCGCAAAGGAGCTATTATGAGCGAGTCTATGGCAAAAAACATCAGGCGGTTGATTAATGAATAAATCTGCGACACTAATCGCACGAATATATGGAGGAATCTTGAAAAATGGCAAGAGTTAAGGGCGCGGTAATGTCGCGTAAAAGAAGAAAAAAAGCACTAAAGAGCGCGAAGGGATATTGGGGCGCTACAAGCAAACATTTCAGGGTAGCAAAACAAGCCGTTATGAAGAGCGGCAATTATGCCTTTGTTGGACGCAAGCAAAGAAAGCGCGATTTTCGCTCTCTTTGGATTACTCGTATATCAGCAGCGGTAAAACCGTATGGAATAAACTATTCCAGATTTATGCATGGGCTTAAGCTCGCCGGTATCGACCTCAATAGAAAAATGCTCTCTGAGCTCGCAATATCCGACAAAGAAGCTTTTGCAGTCATTGTCGAAAAGGCTAAATCTGCCCTTTAAGTAAATAAGATGTCAAAAAACCGGCGGTGACCGGTTTTTTGTGCTATAATAAGCATCATAGCCCGAGCACGTTAAGGCGGGCGCGAAAGGACTTTCAATGACAGACAGCAACAGCAAAAGCTGTAAGTTTGAGAGAATAACGAGCCGCAGCAACCCCCTTATTGTCTCTATGGCAAAGCTGGGTCAGAAAAAACACAGAGACGAGGCGGGACTTTTCCTCATTGACGGAGTAAAGCTGTATCGTGAGGCAAAGGCGGCAGGCTCTTCGATTTTCGCTGTATTTGTAAAAGAGGACGCAGCCGACGAGCTCATCTCATCAGCAGGTGGGATTACAGCAGGGACGCGGGTCATTGTAGTTCCAGAGAGCGTTATGGATCGAATTACGGAAGAGCGTTCCCCGGAGGGAATGGTGTCAGCCGTAAAATATTCAAACTCTATAAAGCGAGAAGAGAGCGCAGCTGACTTCGACGCGAAATTTTATGATGGACGCCGTATCCTTATTCTTGACGGAATACAGGATACCGGAAATATGGGAGCAATTATGAGAAGCGCACGCGCTTTCGGGATCGATACGATTATATGTGGGCCTGGCTGCGCTGATGTATATGGCAGGCGTGTTATGCGCGCTTCGATGGGAGCTGCCCTCCGCTTAATGAGCGTTTATATAGATAACCTTTCCGACGTTTGCCGCAAGCTTTTGCTTGCAGGACGCCGGATTTTCGCTGCTTGTCCTGATGGTGACAAGCTGTGTGGCGGAAGTTTTAAGCCGGAGGGCGGATTTCAACCATTTGACTGCATTGTAATAGGCAACGAGGGGCATGGTATTTCAGATGATATTCTTTCGCTGTGCACAGGACGCATTACAGTGCCTATGTCAGAAGGGCAGGAATCACTGAACGCAGCTTGTGCAGCGACGGTTATACTATGGGAGCGGTATAAGAGCGAACATTACGGGATATAGATTAAACTGAGATTACAATTAAGCGTCAGTGCAAAAGAATATTAATGTAGTTTAAATAAAGGCGAGAGTAGCGGCAGTGACTTTATAATAGAGCAACAGAAGAGAGCATAAAACAGAAAGCGGAGGTACTGCTATGTCTGACAGGCTGATTTGGATCTGGCTTTCACTCGCATGCGGCGCAGGAAGCCGCGTATATAACCGCCTTTTCACATCGTTCGACACTTTGCGCGAGATATATGAAGCGCCGATTGAGCGCTTTCTTGAGATTGCAGGTATCGACGAAAAAACTGCAAGAGCTCTTGCAGACAAAGATATGACGCGCGCTAAAAATATTCTTTCTCTCTGTATCAAACGCGGATGGGGCATATTAACTTACGGTGATAAGCGCTATCCAAAACGGCTTCGCACATTGACAGATCCTCCTGTTGTGCTGTATTATAAAGGACGCTTGCCTGATTTCGACGACGGCGTTTACGTTACCGTTGTCGGCACACGTAAAATGACGCCTTACGGTGAGCGGCAGGCTTATCGTCTCTCATACGCACTATCAGCCGGCGGCGCTACTGTTGTCAGCGGAATGGCTCTTGGCTGCGACGCTATGGCAGCAAACGGCGCTCTTGATGCTGGAGCGGCGACTGTAGCTGTACTTGGCTGTGGCATCGACCGTTATTACCCGCCGGAGCATAAGGTTCTTGCAGAGCACATAATAAAAAATGGAGTAATTTTGACTGAGTATCCGCCGGGGACACCGCCTGCGGGAGCAAATTTCCCGGTGAGAAACAGGATTATAAGCGGGCTTTCGCAGTGTACGCTCGTTATTGAAGCTCCCCGCGGGAGCGGAGCGCTTATAACAGCGCGCATGGCGCTGCTGCAAGGCCGTGACCTTTTCGCTGTTCCGGGTGAGCTTGGCGGTGAGAGCGGCGTCGGAACAAATGCGCTCATACGTGATGGCGCGCGGATAGTAACGTCAGCTTGTGATATTTTGGGGCTTTACGAATTTCTTTATCCGCATGCTGTTTCTGTCGAGGCAGCGGAAGCGGCAGAGCGGCGAATCAATGACGAAGCTGGTCACGCCTCCGCGAAGCTGCGTGGAGTTGCGTCGCGTTCGATACAAAAAAACAAGGAAGAAAAGCACGAAAATAGCAAAGAAAAAACATGGGGTGGGCAAGAAAATCATATCTTATCTAAAAAAGATGCTAAAATGAAAGCAAAAAGCACCTCAGTGGAATCAAATAATGATTACACCGGCGCAGACTCCGATTCTCTTGGCTCATATTCGTTTGTGAAAGCTCGCGAAGAGGCTGCACAACAAAAAGCCGACATGGTTTCAAAACCGCTGTCAATGACAGAACTTCCGTTAGATGAAAACGAACGTGCTGTGCTCGCTGCGCTGGGGAGCAGCTCGCTGACAGCGGATGAGCTTACGTCAAAAGGCTTCACCGCAAACGAGGTGATGAGCGCTCTGACTGTACTTGAGATTCTCGGTTATGTAACAGCGCTTCCTGGAGGGCGTTTCGTCCGAACAAGGTAAGTGTGATGTAATACCTGTGATCTTGACATGATATTTTAAATGTTATATTGTATGTTATATTGTAATTTATAAAAACAACATTAACAACATTAAGGAAAATGTATGGCGAATCTCGTAATAATGGAATCTCCGGCCAAGGCTGCAACGGTAAAGAGCTACCTCGGCAGCAATTATAAGGTTATAGCAACTGTTGGGCATATCCGTGATCTGCCGAAAAGCACCCTTGGCGTTGACTTAGAAGATAATTTCAAAGCTAAATATATAAACATCCGTGGTAAGGGTGATCTGATTAAGGAGCTTAAGCGCGAAGCGAAAGCTGCCGACCGCATTTATCTGGCGACAGACCCTGACCGTGAGGGTGAGGCCATATCATGGCACGTTGCCACGGCTTTGGGTATACCTATAAACGAGACGAAGCGAGTCACTTTCAACGAAGTGACAAAATCTGTCGTCAAAGAGTCTATCAAGCATCCGCGTACAATCAATATGCAGCTTGTAGACGCACAGCAGACACGTCGCATTCTTGATAGAATCGTTGGATATAAGCTCAGCCCGTACCTCTGGAAAACTGTCAAAGGCGGACTGTCGGCTGGCCGCGTACAATCTGCAGCAACACGTGCTATCGTAGACCGCGAAAGGGAAATACGGAATTTCGTTCCGCGTGAATACTGGGTCATCGACGCATCTCTTACGGCGGGGAAAGGTGACAAGTTTACAGCGCGCTTCAGCGGCATGGCAGATGGCAGGAAAATTGAGCTTGAAAGCGGTGAGCAGTGCTCAAAAATAATCGATAAGCTCAAAAATGCCGAATTTAGGGTGACTGAGCTTAAGCATTCAGTCAAAACACGCGCACCCGCACCGCCGTTTACTACATCGACAATGCAGCAGGAAGCGTCGCGTAAGCTTGGCTTCCATTCTGCGCGCACGATGAGCACCGCACAGGTGCTTTACGAGGGGGTCAACGTCGGCCATGAGCATGGTGGAGTTCAGGGACTTATAACATACATGAGAACTGACTCGCTGCGCGTTTCATCTGAATTCCAGCGTGCGGCTCTTGATTATATAAAAGAGCACTTTGGCGAAAAATACGTACTCGAGACGCCGCGGGTATATAAATCAAAAGCAACGGCACAGGATGCACACGAAGCCATCCGGCCGACGAATACAGCGCTTGAACCGTCGAAAATTCGCAAATATCTCACAAGCGACCAATATAAGCTTTATAAGCTCATATGGGATCGCTTTATGGCAAGCCAGATGGTGTCAGCAGAGTTTAACACAGTGTCTGCGACAATCAGCGCTGGAGAATATATATTCCGCGCAAATGGAAGCACTCTTAAATTCGCAGGTTTCCTTGTTCTTTACGAGGAATCAACGGACGATGCGAAGAATGGCACCTCATCCGACCCCGTCACTCTCCCCGAACTGCGGGAGAATGAAAAACTAACATGCGACGAGCTTATACCAACTCAGCATTTTACAGAGCCGCCGCCGCGCTTCACTGAAGCATCGCTCATCAAGTTCTTTGAAGAAACGGGGATAGGACGTCCGAGCACATACACGCCTATTATAACGACGATTGTATCCCGTGGCTATGTGAAGCGCGAGGGGAAATCGTTTGTGCCGACACCCCTTGGCGAAATAATAACAGATCTAATGGTAAAAAGTTTCCCTGATATCGTTAACTATAAATTCACTGCATACATGGAAACGCGACTTGACGAAATCGAAAACGGTCAGGTCACGATGCAGCAGGTTCTATCGGAATTTTATGAAGGCTTCAAACGTGAACTTGATGCAGCGCTTGCGGCCACGAATGGGGTGAAGGTTGAAGTTCCCGCAGAGGAAACTGACATCATATGCGATAAGTGTGGCACGCGCATGGTAGTTAAAAGCGGGCGCTATGGCAAATTTGCCGCGTGTCCTAATTATCCAGAATGCAAAAATACAAAGCCGCTTAACAGCACATCTGCAAAAAGCGGCAGTACCAAAGATGCAGCGTCGGCAGCATCCGCTGAGCCTCAGTACGCAGACTTCAAATGCGAGAAATGTGGCGGCGACATGGTGCTTAGAACAGGATGTTATGGCAGCTTTTACGCTTGCACTAACTACCCGAGGTGCAAGTTCACAAAGCAGAAAAATCAGACAATCGGTGTAAAGTGCCCGAAGTGCGATGGAGATATTGTCGTAAAATACGGCAAAAATAAGACCTTGTTTTACGGATGCAGCCGTTATCCCGAGTGCGATTTCTCATCGTGGGATCAGCCGACAGCGGAAAAATGTCCTGGTTGCGGCGGGATATTGTACCGTAAGAAGGGCAAAGACCTTCTTGTATGCCATAATGAAGCCTGCGGCTACAAACTCCAAATAACGGAAGAAAACAATAATACTGCAGGCAACAGTTCCGGGGCTGAAAATTGATGGAGTACAGCAGCAAATCTATAACGGTGATAGGGGCTGGTCTTGCAGGGTGTGAGGCCGCATGGCAGGTGGCGAAACTCGGCGCGCGAGTCACTCTTGTCGAAATGAAGCCACGGAAGATGACGCCGGCGCATAGAAGCCCGCTTATGGCAGAGCTTGTGTGCAGCAATTCGCTGCGCAGCGCGGATGTGACAAACGCTGTCGGGCTTTTGAAGGAGGAAATGCGTTGTCTCGGCTCACTCATTATTGAAGCAGCTGACAATACGGCTGTTCCTGCCGGTTCAGCTCTTGCTGTCGACCGCGAGGCGTTTTCCTCTTACATTACAGATAAAATCCGATCTCATCCTGCCATTACGGTTGTTGAGCGCGAAGCTGAAGGGCCATCTGAGGGCATAAATATCATCGCAACAGGGCCTCTCACCTCCGGCGCAATGGCAGATTATATAAAAACCATCCTCGGACGTCGTGAGCTGTACTTTTTTGATGCCGTCGCGCCGATAATTGACGGTGAGACGATTGATTATACTAAAGTGTTCGCCGCTTCGCGCTATGGGCGCGGTGGTGGAGACGATTATCTCAACTGCCCGATGACGCGCGAGGAATACGATGCTTTTTACGACGCGCTTATAAGCGCGAGGGTGGCAGAGCTTCACGACTTTGATGCGGAAGCGCAAGCTCAAGCATCGCTCAATGTCTTTTCAGGATGCATGCCTATTGAAGTTATGGCAAGACGCGGACGTGACACGTTGCTCTTCGGACCAATGAAGCCGGTTGGGCTGATTGACCCGCGAACGGGCAGGGAAGCGCATGCCATAGTACAGCTCAGGCGTGAAAATAAATCCGGCACGATGTATAATATAGTCGGATTTCAGACGCATTTGGCTTTTCCAGAGCAAAAGCGCGTCTTTTCAATGATACCCGGCCTTGAAAAAGCCGAATTTTTGCGTTATGGTGTCATACACCGCAACACATATATAGACTCTCCCGGCTTTTTAACGCCGTTTTATTCGGTTGTCGGAAACGACGATTTATACTTTGCCGGACAAATAACCGGAGTTGAAGGGTACGTTGAATCGGCAGCGTCAGGCCTTGTTGCCGGTATTAATGCAGCAAGACACCTCTTCGGTCGTCTGGACATAGATTTTACCGAGCGCACAGTCTGCGGTGCTATGGCACATTATGTTGCCACGGGCGGCGCCGGCTCGTTTGTACCGATGAATGCTAACTTCGGTATCGTTGAGCCGCTCGGGTACAAAGTTAAGGGTGGAAAGCGCGCGAAAAACGCAGCGCTTGCCGAGCGCTCGCTTGCACAGATAGACGAAATAATTAAAACAGCCTTTGACTGAGATAAAGAGAAGTACCGATGTGCAATAGAGGTCAAAGCACAAAGTATAATAAGCCGCTTTTGCGGAATCAGTGGAGTCGATTGAAATGCGAATCATAATTGACGCGATGGGCGGCGATAACGCCCCCTCGGAAATAGTAAAGGGCGCTATACGCGCAAGAGCTGAACAAAAAGTTGATCTGACGCTCGTTGGTGACCGTCGTCAGATTTATTCGGCTGCTGCACACGAGGATCTTTCGCTTAGCGGCATTGACATTATTCATACGGAAACAGTTGTGTTGCCGGATGATAACCCGATTTCGGTGCTGAAAAACAAGTCTGATGCCTCAATGTGCATTGGGCTGAAAATGCTGTTGCCTGACAATGAATACGGTGTGGTAGGCGATGCTTTTCTGTCGGCTGGCAGCACGGGAGCGCTTCATGCGTGCAGTACTTTGATAGTCCATAAACTGCCGGGAGTAAGGCGCTCCGGTATTGCAACGATATTGCCGTTTTCGCATCCGCTTTTCCTCATGGATGCGGGCGCAAACCCGAAAATAACCGAAGAATATCTTGTCCAGTGGGCGATCATGGGCTCGATATACATGAAAAAAATATTCGGCATCGAAAATCCTCGCGTCGGGCTTCTCAACAACGGAACCGAAGAGGGCAAAGGCACTGACATACTTGTTGCTGCTCACAGGCTTCTTCGCGCATCAAACTTGAACTTTGTCGGCAACATTGAGTCGCGAGAAATACCGTTCAACCCGTGCGATGTCCTTGTCTGTGATGGTTTTACGGGCAACATTGCCTTAAAACTCATTGAGGGAATGGGACGCTTCATGTTGGATACGATGCGCAATATATATTCGGCAAACGCTCGCTCTGGTATATCATTTTTACTTATTAAACGGGAGTTTGAAAAGTTTAAGAAGAATTTCGATGCGTCCGAACACGGGGGAGCACCGCTTCTTGGACTGAGTCGTCCTGTTATAAAAGCTCACGGCAACTCTGATGCAAAGGCGATAGCCAGCGCCATCAGACAAGCTGTAAGCTGTGTTCAAACCGGGATAACGGATGCGATATCAGAGGGGCTTGCCGATTACGCAAGGGAGGTTAGCAAATCATGAGTCGCCGCGGTGGTATGCGCACGCCGGCAGACACGGAGCGGCTTGAGAGTGCAATAGGATATACTTTTAACGATAAAAACCTGCTCTTATGTGCGCTTACACATTCATCTTATTCAAATGAAAAAAAATCTACTATGCCGTGGCGCAATAACGAACGCTTTGAATTCCTTGGCGACTCTGTTTTATCACTTGTCGTCAGCGAATACTTAATGCGTTGCTATGATACGATGCAGGAGGGTGAGCTTACACGTCTTCGCGCATCACTCGTATGCGAGGAGGCGCTTTCGCGTTATGCGCGCAAACTCGGGCTTGGGGAATACTTACTTCTTGGGCACGGTGAAGATAAGAACAACGGCCGCAACCGCGCCTCGATTTTGTCTGACGCATTTGAAGCAGTAATTGCGGCCATATACATTGATGATGAAAACAACGGCGGGGATGGCAAGAGCGCCGTCGCCCGCTTTGTATTGCCTTATGTGGAAGCGGAGCTCAAAGAAAAGAGCGATGCTATCGATTACTTTGATTATAAAACAATGCTCCAGCAGATCATACAGCAGGCTGAAGGGGAGCGGCTTGAATATGTCGTCATTGCAGAGTCAGGCCCGGACCATGATAAAACATTTGAGGTCGAGGCACGCATGAACAGCAATGTCATTGGGCGCGGTGTCGGACGGACAAAGCGAGCTGCTGAGCAGGCAGCGGCGGCCGAAGCTGTAAAACTGTTCGGGGTCGGCACAGAATGACGGGGAATGAAACTGGGATAGCAAACAGCACTTCGGGCTGTGCCACTATTACCAGCAAGACAAAGAAGCGCCATATTAACATACCTGTCTTTATACCGCACCTCGGCTGCCCATGTATGTGCGTTTTTTGTAATCAGTGCACAATATCCGGAAGACAATACTTTGATGAGCAGTCAGTTCCCGGTATAATTGAAGCAGCGCTTGCGACAGCAGGCGACGCTCAGTGTGAGATTGCGTTTTTCGGTGGTTCTTTCACCGGAATTGACCGCTCTTTGATGATAAGACTGCTTGAGGTCGGCTATAAATATGTGGCCGATGGGCGTGTCGCGTCCCTACGCTGTTCGACGCGTCCTGATTATATCGACGATAAAGTGATGGATATACTGACAAAATACAGTGTCAAAACCGTTGAGCTCGGAATACAGAGCATAAGTGACCACGTGCTTGCAGCATCAAAGCGGGGACACACGTCAGCCGATACGCGCCGCGCCTGTGCCATTATTAGGGCGCATGGGGTAACACTTGGCGGTCAGATGATGATAGGTCTGCCTGGCTCTACCATTACCGATGAGGAGGAAACGGCTCGCGCTATTTGCTCCCTCGGCTGCGCTGAAGCAAGGATATACCCGACTGTTGTTTTCGCCGGAACTGAGCTTGTCGATATGACAGCGGCAGGTGATTATACACCGCTGACAGTAGATGAAGCCGCGTATCGTACGGCTCGCGTTATGAGGATTCTTGAGGATGCCGGCGTTAAAATTTTGCGCGTTGGCCTTTGCGAGAGTGAAAACCTGCACACAGGCGAATATATAGCAGGCCCGAACCATCCGGCAATCGGTGAGATTGCAGCGAGTATTTTATATTATGAAGATATATGCAGCGCGATTGACCGTGCGATTGCCCGTGGCGTTAAAACCGCCGGACGTTGTGCTGTCTTACACGTATCAGAAGGCGCGCAGTCTAAAGCGGCAGGACAAAGAGGGAAAAATAAAATGATGTTAGCTGAGAAATACGGGCTGCGTTCCATAAAAATAAAAGGCAGTGCAAAGCTTTCCTTGGGTGAGCGCGTATTGGTCGAGTTTGAGTGACAAACAAAAGGCACAAAAAGACGAAGTTAAAGAAAAAATAAAATAATAAACGATAGTATTAAGGCAACTCCGTAAAATAGGAGAAAGGCATAAAGTGTACTTAAAACATCTTGAGATGCAGGGGTTCAAATCATTCCCCGACAGGACAAAGATATTATTTCATCCCGGCACGACGGTAATTGTCGGGCCTAACGGTAGCGGAAAATCAAACGTAGCTGACGCCATGAGATGGGTGCTTGGTGAGATTTCGTCACGCAATATCCGCGGCACGAAAATGGAGGACGTCATTTTCGCTGGTGCCGACGGACGAAGTCCGATGAGCTATGCAGAGGTATCGATTGCCTTTGATAACAGCGCCGCTGAAGGGCGCCTGAACAGTCCGTACGACGAAATCACCGTAACGCGCCGTTATTATAAATACGGAGAAAGCGAATACTTTATAAATAAACGCGCTGTCCGCTTAAAAGATATTCACGAGCTTTTTATGAATACCGGAATAGGCCGCGAGGGTTATTCCATCATCGGACAGGGTAAAATAGCAGAGATAATATCGCGCAAAAGCGAGAACAGGCGAACAGTTTTCGAGGAAGCGGCGGGCATATCGAAATTCCGTTATAAAAAGCAGGAATCGATGAAGGCGCTTGATGAGACAGAAGATAATATCCTTCGCGTGGCCGACATTATGACGGAGATTGAAAGCCGTCTTGGACCGCTTGAAAAAGAAGCTGAAAAGGCTCGCCGTTATCTTGAACTTTATGAACGCAAACGCCGTGCTGATATAGCGCTTATTATATACGATGTTAAGCGCATGAAAGAAGAGCTTAAGCATGCAGAAGACGCTTACCTTCTCTCCGAGCATGAGCTTGAAGTGGTAGCAGATACAGTCGCACAGCTTGAAGCGCAGAGCGAGCGCATAAGCGAAGCGGCGCAGGAGAGAAGAGCGTCATCCGAGCGCACCAACGTTCGCATCCGTGAAATGACAGCAGAGCTTGCACTCATAGATGGCGAATATCGTGCAGAACAAGCGGCTGCCACACGCTCTGCAGAACAGGCGGAGGAATATAAAAAAAGTTCGGAAACGACGGTTCACATAATCGAGGAGGCAAAGGCCGACGCAGAAGCCGTTGCCGCCCGCCTTGCTGATGCAAAGAGGGGTTTAGATGAAGCAAATGCGGCAGTCTCGGCTAAACGCGCAGCCCTTGAGGAGATTGAGGGGCGTTTAGCTGATACTGAAGCAAAGCTTGACGAGCTTTTCCGCGAAATGAAAAAACGCGAGGACGCCGCGCTTGACTTAAAAGTTCGTTTAAACGTCCTGCGCGAGTCGCGCGAGGACGATGAACGCAAGCGGGAATCGGTTTTAGCCGAAATTGATAAATATGAATCTACCGCGGACGATTATGCCAAAAAAGCTGCCGCTGAAGAAAAAACAGCCTTTGAATACGCGGCGGCAATAGCGGAGCTTGATGGGGAAGGGCGAGCGTCAGATGAAGAGCTTGCCGATGTCGAGCGTGAAATATCGCGCCTATCCGAGGAGAGCGGACGTATTCGCGGTGAGATAGAGGCTCTTTCTCAAAAAATCGATGCTCTTGTGCGTCTTGAGGAGAATTTCGAGGGCTACGGGTATAGTGTCAAGTATGTTATGGACGGGTATGTGTCAGGTGCTATCCACGGCACTATTTATGGTCCGGTTTCACACATAATATCGACGGACAAGCAGTATGTGACTGCGATTGAGACGGCGCTTGGTGCAAATCTGCAAAACATCGTCGTCGATAACGAAGAAACAGCGAAAGAGGCGATTAATTACCTCAAAGAGGGACGTGCCGGACGCGCCACTTTTTATCCGGTAGCATCCGTTAAGGCACAGGAACCGAGTCGCGAGACGCTTGAAGCGTCAAAATACCCGGGTTATGTAGGCATGGCGGACTCGCTTGTCCGGACGGACGCTCGTTTTTCTGAAATTATACGTTATTTGCTTGGCAGAACGTGTGTGTTCGTAGATCTTGACACGGCAACAGTGGCTGCGAAAGCAACCGGGTATAAAATCCGTGCCGTTACACTTGACGGGCAGCAGATTAATGTCGGTGGCTCTTTCACTGGCGGGTCGGCACGTCGCGAGAGCGGTATGCTCACTCGTTCTGAAGAAATAAAAACACTTCAAAATAAAAAAGCCGAGATTGAACTAACCTTAAAAACGTCTCTTGATGCGCTCTCTCTTGCAACAAAACGCCGCTCGACGCTTGTGTCGGCATCATCAGAGCGCGCACAGCGGCGCGAACTCCTTGAAACGATGATGCGCGCGGCAGCGTCAGCAGCTGATACGCTCTGCGCACAGGAGGTAGCGTCGCGTTCGCTTGCACAGTCGCTGAAGGAAGACCTTGCAACGCGCATCGAGCAAAATGAGCGCAGCAGCTCTGATATAGAAGCGCTTGCTGGGCAGTGCGAGCGCGTTGAAGCTGAAGCAAATGAGTTACGCGATGCTCGTGATAAGCTTGATGTTCTTCGCCACGAAATAGCAGATGAACGCGATGCGGCGTCTGCCGCTTTATCGGCGGCACTTGTAGAAAGTGCGCGCATAGAAAGCGAAGTTGCGGCAGCGGAAGAAATGTACGCTGAAAAATTGCGCCGCGTTCGTGAATATGAAGCGCAGCTTGCTTCATATAAAGAAAAAATTGCAGAGTTTGAGGCGGCGGTGGCGGCTTCGCATAAGAAAGCGGCTGAACTAAAAGATAAATACGATGAGGTAGCAGCCAAGCTTGCCGAGTTTGAGCATGAACGCGGTGAGCTTGAAGCAAACATCCTTGAATATGAGCGCCGTCAGGCGGAGCTGCGCCGTAAAATACGGGAAAAAACAGAAGAAAAAGAACGCGCTGTCCGCGTCCATATGAAAAATGAACAGCACAAAAACGATCTTGCGGAGGAGGTAAGTAGAACGCTGTCGCGCCTTTGGGACAATTACGAGCTGTCGCTTTCTGCGGCGGAAGCTCTTAATTATCCCCCTGTCACTGAGGAAAACAGGCGCGCTGTCATGGCCGAGCTGACAGAATGCAGAAATAAGCTTCGTGCAATAGGCGGCGTTAATGTGTCGGCAATCGACGAGTATAAAGAGGTTCGCGAGCGTTATGATTACCTGTCGCGTCAGATGGAGGATCTTCGCACGGCGAAAAATGACCTGACCACTATCATTTATGACCTTGACCGCGAGATGGAACGCTGCTTTATGGAAGCTTTTAAGAAAATCGGCGAGAAATTTACAAATGTTTTCCGTGAACTTTTCGGTGGCGGGAATGCGGAGATTTACCTGACAGATCCTGATAATGTGCTGACAAGCGGAATTGAAATAAAAGCTGCGCCTCCAGGCAAGGTTATTAAAAATATGTCACTTTTGTCAGGCGGTGAGCAGGCGTTTGTTGCAATAGCTTTGCTTTTTGCTATGATAGAGGTAAACCCGACGCCGTTTTGTATTTTTGATGAGATTGAATCTTCACTTGATGAAGTCAATGTCGACCGCTTTGCACAATATTTGAAGCGCTATTCAAACAGAATGCAGTTCATAGCCATAACACACAGACGCGGAACGATGGAAGTAGCGGACGTGCTTTATGGTATAACAATGCCGCGTCACGGTATTTCCCGAGTGCTCACGCTCGACCCAAGTGACGTCGAAGCGAAGAATAAATTTGCCTATGAGGGAACAATCGATGGCGTTTTATGAAAAACTGAAAAACAGCATAAAAAAGACTAAAAATGCTGTCGTTGGCAAAATCGACGATATACTCAAAAGCTTTGTTAAAATAGACGAGGACATGCTCGCCGAGCTTGAAGAAACGCTTATATGCGCTGATGTGGGTATCGCAACGACAGAGATAATCCTTGATCGCCTTCGTGATCGCATACGCGATGGGCGCCTGACAGAGGCAAAACAGGCGAAAGAGGCTCTGCGCGATATAATTAGTGAAATGATCGGCGAAGGCGAGCCGCTTGACTTGTCAAATAAACCTGCTGTCATACTGATAATTGGCGTAAATGGTGTTGGAAAAACGACGTCAATCGGTAAAATAGCAAAAAATCTGACGTCCCAAGGTAAAAACGTCATTGTTGCAGCGTCTGATACGTTCCGTGCGGCAGCTATCGACCAGCTTGCCGTTTGGTGTGAGCGCGCCGGTACACATCTCATACGCCACAGCGAAGGCAGCGACCCTGCTGCCGTAGTTTTTGATGCGGCGGCAGCTGCAAGAAAGCGGGGCGCGGACGTTTTAATGGTCGATACAGCCGGACGCCTTCACAATAAAAAGAACCTGATGGAAGAGCTTGCGAAAATAAACCGTGTTTTATCCCGTGAGCTTCCGGAGTCAAGCCGCGAGACGCTTCTTGTCCTTGATGCAACGACAGGGCAAAACGCCGTCGTTCAGGCAAAAGAATTTAAGCGTGCAGCCGATATAACGGGGATTATTTTAACAAAGCTTGACGGAACGGCAAAGGGTGGCGTTGTTATCTCGATTAAGGAAGAGCTTGGAATCCCCGTTAAATTTATCGGTGTCGGCGAGGGAATAGACGATATGGAGCCGTTTTCATGCCGCGACTTCGTTAATGCTCTTTTCGATGAATCGTGATGTGTCTGTTTGCTATTAAAATTAATATAAATATTTAAAACGCGTAAAATAAACATGAAATTTGTTTTAGCAAGCAATAATATCAAAAAAATATCGGAGATGCGGCGGATTCTTGAAAAAATTGTGCCGGGCGTGGAACTTTTATCGCTCGCCGATGTCGGATATATATATGATATTGAAGAAAACGGCAAAACCTTTACTGAAAACGCGCTCATAAAAGCGAGGATTCCGGCATCGCTCGGCTATATCGGCATCGCAGACGACTCAGGACTTGTCGTTGACGCGTTAGGAGGTGCTCCTGGCGTATATTCAGCTCGATATGCGGGTGATGGCCACGACGATAAGGCTAATAAAGCAAAGCTCTTGCGTGAGCTTGATGGAGTTGCGGATGAAAATCGCACAGCTCACTTTATTTGCGTTATAGCGTGCGTTTTTCCAGAGTCTTATGGTATATCCCCGATTATATGCGAGGGCCGGTGCGACGGAATAATCACGCGCGAAGAGCATGGCGAGGGCGGTTTTGGCTACGATCCGCTATTTTATGTTCCGTCAGGGGGAGCAACATTTGCAGAAATACCGCCCGAGCGTAAAAATGAGATCAGCCACAGAGGGCGTGCGCTCCGCGCTTTCGCCGAAGCAATAGCGTCGCTTTTAGGTGATCTTGAGGAGATAAAATCAATATGATAACACTAACAAGCCGCCAAAGGGCAGCACTCCGCTCAATGGCGAACAATTACGAAACAATATTTCAAATCGGCAAGGGCGGGATAACCGATGAAATTGTCCGCCAAATTGATAACACACTTGAAGCACGCGAGCTGATAAAGCTGCGTGTTCTCGACACATGTCCGCATACTAGCCGCGAGGCAGCAAATATAATATCAGAAAAAACAGGTGCAGTACCGGTGTCCGTTGTCGGCTCACGCTTTGTTCTGTACCGCCCGAGCACAAGGCAAGATAAAAAAGATAGGATAATACTGCCGTGACGGCAAACCGCCACACATAAAGGTTTTTTGCAGTATGTTTGAAGATAAAAAAAGCATATGCGGGGGCGAAAAAATTAAAAAAATCGGAATATATGGTGGCACGTTCTCACCGCCGCACAAAGGTCACGTTGCCGCTGCTCGTGAGCTGCTCGCACAAGGGTATGTCGATTTTCTTTACATCATACCAGCAGCGACGCCACCGCATAAGACGCTGTCGCGAGACGACGACCCGCGCCATAGGCTGCGCATGGCACAGTTTGCTTTTGCAGAGATAACAGCGGGTGGCAATGCTGTTGTGTCAGATATTGAGCTCATGCGACAAAGCCCAAGCTACACGTCGGACACGCTCCGTATAATAGCCGAGCAAAACCCCGATGCCGAGCTTTCACTGCTCGTTGGCACGGATATGTTTTTGACGCTTGACATATGGCACGAACCTGACGTAATCTTTAGGATGGCGCGCATTGTATGTGTCCGACGCGAAGATGATACTGCGACAAAGAAAGCTCTTAACGATGCCGTGCGGCGGTACAAAGAGCGTTTTGGAGCTGACGTTGTGATGCTTAACATTAAACCGACTGTTATATCGTCAACGGATATAAGGGCGGCTATTTCCCGGGGAATTGACGTTGGTGCCTTCCTCGGGCGCGATGTTTACGATTATATAATGGAGCATGGGCTTTATGGAACAAAAAAAAGAAGCAGCTGCGATGATAACACCTGAGATGATAGATGAGCTGCGCGTGAAAGTAAAGCCTTATTTGACAGATGCGCGTTACGCTCATACTCTTAGCGTTGAAACAGAAGCAGCAGCGCTTGGTGCAATTTATTTACCGGAGAGGGTAGTTGAGCTTCGCGCCGCTGCTTTGCTTCATGACATAACTAAGAAATTAACTTATGAAAAACAATTGAATTTAATAGCTGAATTTGGTATAATAAATAATAATATCGAAGATATCGCGCTGGCAGCTATTCACGCGGTCACAGCACCTATAATAATAAAGCGGGACTTCCCGGAATTTGCAACAAGCGATATATTGTCAGCCGTCCGCTATCATACAACCGGATATGCCGGGATGACAAAATTTGATGCGATTATTTATATTGCCGATTTTATCGAGCCGACGCGTGATGAAGACATATGTATGCAAATGCGGCGGTCGTTTTATAAAAAGCTTGAGTCCGCCGGTGATGAAAAAGAACGTGTTGTGATTCTCAAAGAGACGATACTATCGGTTTTGCGTTCTACGCTTGCGTATCTGACGTCAAAGAAAGTGAGAATAGAAAGAGACACGGAAGCCGCCGTTAGCTACTTCAGCCGCGGCGGTGATTTTACATGAGGTCTGCCCGTTGTTGTTGATAATGGCAAACAAAATGACCATACATGGAACAACGTATAAATGCATAAAACATTAATGTACATAACGGAAGGAGCCGTCCGGGTTCACCCGGATTTGATGAAACTATAATTTTATTATGACTGATGATATAAAATTAAAAAGAAAACGGCTTTCGCCTGTATCTATAGTATTAATTTCTCTTGTAGTTTTCGTATTTTCGGCTATTGTTGTCGGCGGTGCGTTTGTTCTTCTATACGAACCGGATCCTAATAAGAGTAATTTCGGGGGCTATTACGAGACAAATACAGACGGAGAGATTGTTTTGCCGACTGACAATGAGGGAAGCATTGTGACATTACCGCCGGTTGATAACGATAAGAAAGTATTTAATTTTCTTATTCTTGGACATGATAAAGTAGCGAAAAACACAGATATTATCATGATCGTTCGCTGTAATATAGATGAGAATACTATTTCGATAGTCCAAATACCCCGCGACACATATGTAAACGTTAGCGGGAAAAAATCGCATAAAATTAACGCTTTGTATGGCGCATATTATAACAGCGCTAAGAAAGCGGGAAGCAAAGATCCTACAATGGATGCCCTGTCTCAGCTTGCAGGATTACTTCAGACAACTTTCCATATACGCATAAATCACGCAGCTATAATAGACCTCGATGGCTTTGTAAAAATCATTGATACAATCGGCGGCGTTTATATGAGCGTGCCAGCAGACATGAAATATACCGACAAATATCAGAACCTGTATATTGATCTGAAGAAGGGTGAGCAGTGGCTTGACGGCGAGAAAGCCATGCAGTTTGTGCGTTATCGCTCCGGTTATGTTAACGCCGATGTTGGTCGTACAAACGCACTGAAAATTTTCATGTCGGCTCTTTTAAAGCAGGTTAAAGAAAACATGAATGTATCAACGCTGAGCAAATGTGCGACAGAGATTTTATCAAACATGAGCTCAACCATTGAGCTCGGAGACTTTATATACTTTGCAAAAAATGCATTATCGGTTGATCTTTCAAAAGTATATATGGTAACCCTGCCGGGTAAGGGGCTTATGGTAAATGGAGCTTCATGCTATGTGCTTTGCCGTGCAGACGTGCTTGATGTAATCAATAATCACCTAAATGTTTTTAATGAGGATATTAAGGATTCGGAGTTTGATCCGTATAGAATTTTAACTGACGATACAAACAGCAAAGTATCAAGCATATATTCATCGCCGCTCGGAACTGTAAAAGCGGAGGTGTATGTTGCCTCTGATGTTAACGAAAATTCAATAGATATACCGCGTCGTAAGTGATGCAACAGCAAAAAATATGGAAGGAGCCGGTAATGGACGGCGAAAAAGAAAAAATCATATATCCAGTTGGAACACCAAGGGAGCTTGCCGAATCAATAGTAAAAATTCTTGATAAAAAGTTTGCTCGCGATATAAAACTTTTGTATGTTGAAGAAAAAACAATTATTGCAGATTACTTTGTAATATGCACAGGCGGCAGTGTCACGCAGATAAAGACGCTTGCGGATGAGGTCGAAGAGCGTTTACTCGACTCCGGGCTTCCCGTACGCCATATAGATGGATTTCTCGGGGGAACATGGATAGCTCTCGACTACGGTTTCGTTATTGTTCATATCTTCAACCCGGAAAAACGCGATTTTTACCGTCTCGAAAAGCTTTGGGACGATGCAGAGGAAATCGATATATCTGGTATAATTACGGCTTGATGCCGTATTACTTAAAATAAAAGTAGGGACATTAATTTCTATGAAATACGACTTTAAAGTTAGTGATAAAAAGTGGCAAGACAGATGGGAAAAAGCGCGTACTTTTGAAGCAAAGGATGATTTTTCGCTGCCTAAATTTTACGCGCTGATAGAATTTCCTTATCCGAGTGGAGCGGGGCTCCATGTTGGTCACATTAAGGCGTTCCAGAGCCTTGAGGTTATCTCGCGCTATAAACGTATGCGCGGATACAACGT
The DNA here is from genome assembly GCA_012522015.1 of Clostridiales bacterium. GTDB lineage: Bacteria > Bacillota > Clostridia > Oscillospirales > CAG-272 > DTU064. The sequence goes on along the minus strand of JAAYLD010000040.1, from coordinate 16,043 downwards.
ACTTTTCCCGATAGGCTTTGACGCATTTGGGCTTAATACGGCAAACTACGCGATTAAGACGCGCCGCCACCCCCGCGATGTGACGGATGAAAACATAGCGCACTTCACCGAGCAGCTTAAGCGCGCCGGTTTTTCGTTTGATTGGTCTCGAGTGATCGATACGACCGATGAAGGCTATTATAAATGGACGCAGTGGATTTTCCTTAAGATGTTTGAGCATGGCCTTGTCTATCGCGATAAGGCAATGGTCAATTACTGCCCGCAGTGCAACGTTGTTTTGTCAAACGAGGACTCGCAGGGAGGAAAGTGCGATGTTTGCCACAGCGACGTTATACAGAAAGCAAAGGATGTCTGGTACCTGCGCATAACTAAATATGCGGACAGGATGCTTGAAGGCCTTGAGAATGTCGATTATCCACAGAATATAAAGCAGCAGCAAATAAACTGGATCGGGAAATCGACAGGTGCATACGTTAATTTCCCAATCAAAGATACCGACGATATTCTTCGTGTTTACACAACTCGTCCTGACACGCTTTTTGGCGCGACTTTTATGGTTATCGCGCCGGAGCATCCGATAATTGATAAGTATTCGGCGCGAATTACAAATAAAGAAGAACTTGACGCTTATAAAGCCGAGTGCGCAAAGAAAAGCGAGTTTGAGCGTACACAGCTTGTCAAGGAAAAAACGGGCATAAAGATTGAGGGGCTTACAGCTATCAACCCCATTAACGGCGCTGAGATTCCGATATATATTGCAGACTATGTAATGATGAGCTACGGTACGGGCGCCATTATGGCGGTACCGGCACACGACAGCCGCGACTACGAATTTGCAAAGAAGTTCGGCCTTCCGATAATAGAAGTTATTAAGGGAGGCAATATTGCTGAGGCTGCATACGACGGCGACGGCGAGATGATCAACTCCGGCTTCCTTAATGGCATCACAAACAAGAAAGAGGCCATAGAAAAGACGATTGAATATCTCACCGAGCATGGAACAGGAGAGGCCGGCGTCCAGTATAAGATGAAAGACTGGGCTTTCAACCGCCAGATATACTGGGGCGAGCCGATCCCAATCATTTACTGCCAAGAGTGTGGTATGGTTCCCGTCCCGTACGAGGAGCTGCCGCTCCGTTTACCTGCCGTGAAAAATATAGAACAGGGTGTCGGCGGAGAAAGCCCGCTTGCTAAAATTGATAGCTTTGTAAACTGCAAATGCCCGCGCTGTGGCGGCGATGCGAAGCGCGAATCTGATACGATGCCCCAGTGGGCGGGTAGCTCGTGGTATTTTTTACGCTATTGCGATCCGCACAACGATAAATGCCTTGCCGACCCTGAAAAACTGCGTTATTGGATGCCCGTTGATTGGTATAACGGTGGCATGGAGCATGTGACACGCCATATGATTTATTCTCGCTTCTGGCACATGTTCCTTTACGATATTGGCGTCGTGCCGACACCGGAACCTTACAAAAAGCGTTCGGCCGTCGGTCTTGTGCTTGGCGCAGACGGCGAAAAAATGAGCAAATCAAAAGGCAATGTCGTCGACCCAAATGATGTTATCGACATTTATGGCGCCGACACGCTTCGCACATACATTCTCTTTATGGGCGATTATGGTGCGGCAGCACCGTGGAAAGACAGCGGCGTTAAGGGATGCCGCCGGTTCCTTGATCGTGTTGCAGGCCTGACAGATTTAGTGAGGGGTCACGGTGTAACACCGTCTCTTGAGCGTTCTTTCCATAAAACAATCAAGAAAGTCAGCTCCGATATTGAAGAAATGAAGTTCAACACGGCGATCGCTGCACTCATGACGCTCATAAATGAGATTTATGATGCGGGGACATTGACGCATGAGGAGCTTGTGACTTTCATTAAGCTTCTTTATCCGTTCGCGCCGCACATATGTGAGGAGATAAATGAGTATATCGGCGAGAAGAAAATGCTTGCGTTTAGTACATGGCCGGAGTACGACGAGGCAAAGACTATTGACGACACAATTGAAATTGCGGTTCAAATAAACGGCAAGCTGCGCGGCACGATAATGCTGCCAAGAGGCGCATCTAAAGAGGATGCAGTTGCGACTGTTAAAGCTGATGAGCGAATAGCAATGCTCCTTGATGGCAAGACAATTGTCAAAGAGATTTACGTTCCAGACAGAATTGTCAATATTGTCGTTCGTTGACTATCTAAACATCATCTATCAAAACAAAGCATATAGATGAAAAAATCGCGCGAACAGATCGCGCGATTTTTTTTATAATTGACTATAATTTAATTAATTATCTAAGTTGGTTATCGTCTTTTTGTGATACATTATTGCTGCTTTTTGCACTGCCGCGTATGGCGTCAGCACACTGCTCGCCACACAGCCGTCCGGCAAGACATTCTAAGCCATTAGGAGTCCTTGCCATCATCACAGGCTCGCCCCGTGCTTCGCACATTTTTTCAAATAGCTCGCGCGGGCGCTCTTTTTCTATTTCGCGTCCGTTAGCTTTCAAGTTGTTTTCCAAGGAATGAAGCTGCCGATTGTATCAGCTTGATCTCGATTTCATCGGAAATCGGCTTCTCCTGGTTGTCATCCGACGCGACGGAAATAACGCATCCGGCGATGTCACCCTCACTCAATATCGGCATTGCGCAACGGACGTAGTGAGAACCGCCGTCGATGACGTATATTTTTTGTCCGTTATGCTGATATTGATTGTACTTATACAGCTGACGGGTTTCAATGATGGATTCAAGTTCATCTGTTAATTTTCTGTCTGTATATTCTTTTCTTGAAACGCCTGCGGCGGCAACAACAGCGTCTCGGTCGCATATTACGACGTCAAGTCCGCATGTTTTGTGGAGTGTTTCGGCGTATTGCGTTGCAAATGACGTAAGCTCGCCTATCGGGGAGTATTTTTTAAAGATTACCTCACCTTCGCGGTCGGTGTATATTTCAAGCGGGTCGCCTTCGCGTATACGCATGGTTCGCCGAATCTCCTTGGGTATGACGACACGTCCGAGGTCGTCTATTCGTCTGACAATTCCAGTAGCCTTCATAGTTTTTTCCTTTCTGTTTGTTGTTTTGCTTTTGCTGACATGCGCCTGCGGCATAGAAAAAATAAGTTAGTTGCCGCATTCGCATATATTATCTTTCTTTGATTGATGTTTCCCTCAGGAGTGTGTTTTTACTCTGTTATTATTTGTAGAGCACAACTGTTTTATCCATGAAAAGACATATGACGTTACATTTTTACAAACTGTATGGAAAGAATCGAAGCAAGGCTAAAGAAATGGGTTTTGATGACTAAAGGCTCGCATATTAATTAAAAATACAGAGCAAAAACCATGTGTAACAAATTACCGCGGATAAAAATGGTAAAACGGCGCGTTTTTTGATGTATAGCAACGTAATGTTGCTTGCATGTTTTGTGTGGTGCTATATAATACAAAATGACAGGAGGATTTTATATGAATATAGTTGGGAAGCACATAAAGCGCATACGAGAAGAGAAGGGAATCAGTCAGGAGGAACTCGCAGAATATTTGAACGTGTCGCGTCAGGCGGTATCTAACTGGGAGCGCGGAAAAACGGAGCCTGATATTGAAACGCTACATAAGATAGCCACGTTTTTCGATGTCAATATAGAAGTTTTGATATATGGAAAGGAGAAGCAGAGCGTTATGACTCATACCGTAACTGAAACCAGTAAAACAGTTACAAAAGCCGGTATCAGCTTCGGAACATGCCTTGCCGTCGTTATCTCATATGTCACATGGAAATCTGTCGGTTGGGCCATCCTTCACGGTATGCTCGGATGGATTTATGTTATATATTTTTTGATTAAATACTAATTGGTAATGTTGCAGCTCGTCGATATACAAAAACAAAACATACGTAGGTATAGGAATTTAAAAATAAAACTAAATGTAAATATTTCCATTATACAGTTGTTTCTTTCTTAAAATGGCTGTATCATATTTATATTAGCGGGACTGATATAGCGTACTGCTTAATTTATAGATTATATTTCTATGGATAACGTAAAGACGATGGCAGGGTATGGTGTTTTATGGGCAAACGAAATATTGCGGCGATTATATTGATAATATTTATCGTCGCGACGCTTATTTTAATATGGAGTAATTCCATTGAGAATGTTAAGAAATCACAGCGAAAAAGCTTAAATGTACTCAAAGCTATAAAACCGATGCTTGAAATTTTCATTGACAAGGAAAAAGTGACAGATCACCTTGTTAGAAAAATGGCGCATTTCATAGAGTTTTCATCGCTGGGAGCTGAGCTTGCATTGTTTTTAATTATTAGCCGACGCGTGAGGTGGCAGGGAATTGTAAATTGTGCTTCTTTCGGTCTTGCGGCAGCTTTGATTGATGAAACAATACAAAGATTCTCAAGCCGAGGTTCGCAGGTGAAGGATATATGGCTTGATTTTACAGGTGTTTGCTTTGGAATTATGTATGTTTTCATTGTTTATTGGGTTATAAATGCAATAAGAGCATGGTATAAATTTAACCGTGGCGAGATGAATTGATTTTTATTGCGATTTATAATAGTCAATCAATTATGATGTTATGTTTTACAGTAAAGATGATAAAGTATTGGATAAAACGCTTATGATTTTGGTAAATACAAAAAAATATGAAAAACGGCATTTTGCTTCGGTGTTAAAAACATAAAGCAAAATGCCGTATTATTTTGTTTTTATGTTGGCTTACGTGTTATATCACGCAAGCAACAACTTTATGGCGCAAGCTTCTTTACATACCTAATAGCTATTGTCGAACAATACGCTTACGGGATAAGAGAAAGCTCTTTCTCACACCTTTGTCTACATCAATTTTTTTTCTTTCTCTTTTTTTCTTTCTCGTCTTTTTTTTCTTCTGTGTCAGTGACTGAGCCTTCGCCATTGTCTTTGTCATTACCGGCACTCACATCAGTGTCCGCGTCGGTATCTGTATCTATGTTTATGTCTATATATGTGCCTGAACCTGTGTCCGGCTCAGTCTTTTCCGCAGCATCGACAGTGGCCTGCTCCTGAGTGGCCTGCTCCTGAGTCACATTATCGTCTTTCGTTGTTCCATCGTCGGTGTCGTCCGGCGATGGCGTACCTAATTCTGCATCATCTGCTATTTCAGCATCTTTTACATTTTCCTCATCTTCGACGCCATCATTTTCAATTTCGATTACGTTTTCATCAATATTTTCATCGGCTTCGTCGGATTCATCGGTTTCGTCAAAATCGTAGCCATATTTATCAGAGATAGTGACTTTATTAGTAAGGCGATGGAGCTCATCTGCTTGCTCTTTAAGCTGTATGCTTGCAGCAGCACTTTCTTCTGATGTCGCAGACGTGATGCTGACGATTGACGCAACTTGTTCAATACCAACAGAAATTTGCGAAATTGCTGTAGACTGTGCTTCAGCACCTGACGCGATGCTGTCCATAATTTTTTCAATTTCTTTTGTTTTCTCTGCTAATTGATTGAAGCTCTCATTTGTGCGCTCAACAAGCTCAGCGCCCTCCTCGACTGCGGCAACGGATGTCTTGATGAGCGTTGTTGTTGATTTTGCCGCTTCTGCTGATTTTTGCGAGAGGTTGCGTACCTCGTCTGCGACAACAGCAAAACCTTTACCTGCCACACCGGCGCTCGCCGCTTCAATAGCAGCATTGATAGCAAGAATATTTGTCTGGAAAGCAATATCTTCAATCGTCTTTATAATTTTGCTGATGTTGGTTGACGATTCATATATCTTATCCATTGCATCACGCAACTGTCCCATGTCATCACTGCTCTTTGACATAAGAACGCCTGCTTCGGCAGTGAAGCTTTTTGCCTGTCCTGCGGCTTGTGCGTTTTTACGCGCGATTTCAGATACTTCACTGATAGATGCTGAAAGCTCCTGTATACTTGCTGCCTGCTCAGACGCGCCTTGTGCTATTGTCTGGGCATCGCTGCTGACCTGATCGGCGCCTGCTGTCACCTGGTCGCTGACGCTGATAATTCGACGGAACGAAGCTGTCAAACCATCGCGCAGGCGACGGAACGATTTGAGGATTCCGCTGAAGTCACCTACATACTTCTCCTCAGCGCGTGTTTCAATATCAAAGTTCTGGAGGGACATCTCTGTCATTAAGTAGTCGATGTCCTCAATAATGTCACGGGTTGTATTGACAACTCCCGTTAAGGATTCATATAGAGTATTGATTTCCTTTGCGGATGCTTTAATGTATGGAACAGGAGATGTTACGTCTCCTGCGGCAAGCTGAGCTTGTCTGTCTGAAAGCAGTTTAAATGTATTCGTTAATGGCCGTGTCAGAAAAGTAACAACAATTATTGATATTACAACAAAAACAATGCAAAGGATTACAGAGAAGTAAATAGCACTAATAACAGAAGTGTTGAAGTCGGTGTTTGGAGCAGATGCAAAGAAATACCAATTAACAAAACCGCTGATTGGAGCATACCCTACGAGGTATGTTTTACCGTCAGAACGGTAGCTACCAAACCCTATATTGTCTTTTTGTGCTAAATCAATCATTTCCACAAGATTGGCAAGCCCCTTCGACTTCTCAGACATTTTTTTGATGTTTTGATGGGAGCGTACAGATTTGATATCCATGCTGGCAACAGCAACGCTATCTTTATTAATAACGAAGGAAGTAGCATTTTTGCTGACCTTTAACGAAACAACAACGTTATTGATTACGGATTGATTAACCTTTAGGTTAAGCACTCCTATAATATTTGAGCCTTCAACGCCGGCGTGCCATACAGGAACGGCGATATTAAAATACATTGTTTCTCCGTCGGTGTCAAGTTTAGGGTCTCCTATATATTTTTTACCGCTCATAGCTGTTTCGAAAAAGTCAGCGCCGTCGAGGTCCTCAGCAACGTTCAGATTTTGCCCTTCTTTGTTGTAATAATGAACGGCTAAAATTTCTTTATCTTTCTTATCGCCTTTATTAAAGGCATTTTTAATATAGATAGCCCTGTCTTCATCGGTTGCTGTGACAGATACAAAAGTTCCCGTGGAAGCGATGGTTTCGGCTTGAGTTACAAACCGTGATACTTCGGTAGAGACCGTTTTGGCGGCAAGCGACGCTGTCGCAGGCAAAAGATTTTGTAAATTTTGATTATATGTATTGTATGACATAAGCGCCGACATTACCGCGAAGATACATATGACCGCTAAAATAAGAATAATTACCGAAAATGAAATCAAGTATTTTAATGAAGGGAGCTTCTTTTGCTTTTCCTTACGCGTAAGCTTAACATTCTTTAGCATTGTAACACCTCAGTTGTATTAATACATTTTCCAAACAGGACTCTATTACAGCCAAGCGCTATAATGATACTTCATCTTATCTTTTTATCGACGTTTTTTTTATTTATTTTAGATTTGTAGCAAAAGTAAATAAAAATGTCAGATTATGTGTGCGCTCATAATCTGACATTTTTTTAGATATATAATAAAATTTTTACTATATGACGATGAGAAAGCTTTTTACGGCAGGTAAAAAACTTCGCGGAGATATTCAACCGGATTTTCCTTGGAAAAATCAAACGAACCCTCAATCATTTTTGATGTGATGGCGTTCCATTTCTGGCAAATGGGGCTTTTGTCTAAGTATGCAAATGCTGCGGCCGGATCATCGCATTCAAAACAGTAGAAAAACTGACGTCCGTTTTGAAAAATCGAGTAATTACGTATTCCGGCGCGGCTGTGCTCGGTTAAAATTTCAGGCCACGGGTTGAGGTGCATTTTTACATACTCGTCAATACACTCAGCCTTTACAGTCCATGTCCACGCGTATCTCACTTTTATACCTCCATTAAATATTTTAATTTATATGCCCAGACTGTGTTTGTAAAATTATAGCATAAGATAAAATAAGATGCTACAAAACAATCTCTGTGAAAAACAGTTTTTCTTAAAAAGATGGGCGCTTAATTACTCATCATTATGCGGCACGACGTGATTGTTTTATTTCATGTTACCTATACAACACAAGGCGAGACATGTGTTAAAAGATTATGGGAGCAATGCAAGTAATGTTTGCTTGCTCTTCAACTTCACTTGCCATATAATCAGTGTGGAGGTGGCGAATTATGTTCAATACGAAAAAATTTGGCGGTTACATATCAAGGCTTCGCAAGGAAAGAGACATGACACAATCGGAGCTTGCTGAAAAGCTTAATTTAACACGGCAGGCAATATCGGGTTATGAGCGGGGCGACAATTTTCCAGACGTATCGATTCTTGTCAAAATGGCGGAGATATTTGGCGTGACGCTTGATAAGCTTATAAAATCTGGTGAGCCGACGCGTGGCGAATCGCTTATTTTAGGGAACTTAGCTGTCGGGAACGATAATGTGATAGTGGATAACATAAACGACGTTGTCGGTCTTGCACCTCTTCTCAAGCCGAGCGTGCTGGCAAAGCTTTCATCCGGACTTGCCCAAAACGGCATTGACATATCAAATATTGTTGCCTTAGCTGAGCATCTTAACGATGAAAGCGTCATTTCAATGCTTGAAAATGCGACATTTGACCCGGTTAATGAGGAGCTTCTTGAAAAGCTGATTCCGCTGCTTGATAAAAAATCAAATCTGACGATCTTGAATAAAATTATTGATAGACAGATAGACTGGCACCTTATAAGCGCACTTGTACCATATATAGGTGGAATGACATCTCAAATTGAAGCAGCTGTAATTGATGGCGCACTTCCGTGGGAAGCACTTGGGGCACTAAAAGAGGGCCTCTCACGGAAATACGAATCGTTGTTTATAGGGTGATAAACATGATAAAGCGCCGTGTTTGATATATTAAAAGAAGGGATGAGGGGGATATTTAAATAAAACATATAAATACATGCAAAGAAAATTTCATTCTAACGTTTAATTTACTATTGCAAACTAAAGCAAGATGTGCTATGCTTTAACAAATGAAACCTGATAAGGAGCAACAAAAGTGGCAGGACGCAGCTTTACAGCCGAATACTTTTACTTTAGCTATTACTTTTATGCTAAAGTTTTTTCGGTTTGGCTAAAAAGCTGAGTCATGCTTCATAATAGTGGTATAATAGTAGCATGATAAGCGCAGCCGAACCGGCTGCGCTTTTTTTATTGAAAGGAACGATAAGTATGATAGTCATTTTGAAAAATAATCCTGACAAGTCTCAGCTTGACAGTCTTATATCGTGGATTAAGGAAAAAGGGCTTCAGGTTCACATGTCTGTCGGCGAAAATCATACGGTGCTCGGGCTTATCGGAGACACATCAAAAATTGATATTGATCTTATATCGGCGCTTGACATCGTTGACACCGTTAAGCGCGTGCAGGAGCCGTATAAAAATGCAAACCGCAAATTCCATCCTGAAGATACAGTCATCAAAGTTCGCGACACACAAATCGGCGGCGGCAACCTGACTGTTATTGCAGGCCCGTGTTCCGTTGAGTCTGAGAAACAGATTATAGAGATTGCCCGCGCTGTTAAGGCAAGCGGCGCGACTATGCTGCGCGGTGGAGCGTTTAAACCTCGCACGTCACCTTATTCGTTCCAGGGGCTGTGCGGCGAGGGAATAGAGCTGCTGAAGCTTGCGCGAAGGGAAACAGGGCTGCCGATTGTCACCGAGATAATGGATGCGTCACAACTCCCGCTTTTCGAGGATGTCGACGTAATTCAGGTTGGCGCGCGCAATATGCAGAATTTTAATCTGCTCAAAGAGCTTGGACGGCAGGATAAGCCAATTTTATTGAAGCGCGGACTTTCATCGACGTATGAAGAATGGCTGATGAGTGCTGAGTATATAATGTCGGGCGGGAACGAAAAGGTCATACTCTGTGAGCGTGGTATCAGGACGTTTGAAACATATGTCCGCAACACACTTGACCTGACCTCTGTTCCGGTTCTGCGCCAGCTTACTCACCTGCCTAACATTATCGACCCGAGCCATGCAACAGGGCGATCGGCTTTTGTGCCACCGATGGCGTTAGCCGCTGTTGCCGCCGGTGCCGACGGTCTTATAATGGAGGTTCACAACGATCCGCCCCGTGCGCTCAGCGACGGGCCGCAGTCGATACGTCCTGAAGTGTTCGATGCGCTTACAAAGAAGCTTTTCGCACTCCACAGTTTTATGCGTGAGAATTCGCAGGGGTGACAAGAATTTAAAGCATCATATTTAGCATAAAATATCACTCTAATTTGCATTAATATTTAGAAAAGAAAGGCATAGCATGCTCTATGAAAATCGGGATTGTTGGACTTGGGCTTATCGGCGGGTCGATGGCTAAGAGCATAAAAACGCGTACGTCCCATGAAGTCTTTGGCATTGACATCGACGCGGAAACAATAATGTTTGCGCGGCTTTGTGGGGCTATTGACGGCACGCTTGACCGGGAACGTCTTTTGCAGTGCGACCTGACTCTCCTTGCTGTGCGCCCGGGTATTGCCGTCAAATGGGTGAAGGAAAACGCACATAACATCAGGCGTGGATCAGTTTTATGCGATCTCTGCGGTATAAAACGAAAAGTTACGGAAGAAATAAGGCCGATAGCAGAGGCAAATAATTTCATTTATATAGGCGGCCATCCGATGGCAGGGCGTGAGGTCAGCGGATTTGTTAACTCCCGCGCCGATCTTTTCGACGGAGCGTTTATGATACTGACGCCCGAAAGACATACGGACGTGCGCATACTTGAGCGCCTTCGCAATTTATTCATTGATATTGGCTTTGCATCGCTTACATTTTCAACACCCGATGAACACGACAGAATTATAGCTTTCACATCGCAGCTTGCTCACGTTGTGTCAAACGCTTATATAAAGTCGCCTGAAGCTGAGCGCAGACGCGGATTTTCCGCCGGCAGCTATAAAGATATGACACGAGTCGCCCGGCTTGACGAGGATATGTGGAGCGAGCTTATGATTGGAAATGCCGATTACCTGTCAGAGCAGCTTCGGGTTTTGATTGATAATCTTAATAAGTATTTGTCGGCTCTTGATAGACGTGATGAGGCGGAGCTTCGCGCGCTGCTTCGTGAAGGGCGCATCAAAAAAGCCGAAGCTGGAGGAGACTAAAAATATGAACACAGCGGCAATGGAAAGAGAAATATATGTAAACACAGGCGGCGGATATAAGGTCACTGTCGGGGCAGGGCTTATCGACAGATGCGGCGAGCTTTTGCGTCCGGTTTTGACGGGAGATACTGTGATGCTTATAACGGACACAAGTGTTGCGCCGCTTTATTTAAAAAGAGCGACATCGTCGCTTACGAATGCCGGTTTCCGCGTTGTGCCTTACGTCATACCGGCGGGGGAAACGTCAAAAAACATGGCTGTGATAACATCGCTCCTTGAGCTTTTCGCTAATTCGGGCCTGACGAGAAGCGATGCCGTCGTATCGCTTGGCGGAGGCGTTGTGGGCGATACAGCGGGCTTCGCCGCCGGTGTCTATATGCGGGGTGTAGCATTTGTACAGATTCCAACGACGCTGCTTGCTTCGGTTGACGCCTCGGTTGGAGGCAAAACAGGTGTTGACTTATCGGCAGGAAAGAATTTGGCAGGTGTTTTTCATCAGCCAAAAGCAGTTTTATGCGATGTTTTGTGTCTTGATACGCTCCCGTCGGAGGTTTTTGCCGACGGCGTTGCGGAGGTGATAAAGACGGGGATATTATCTGGCGAGGAGCTATTCTCCCACTGCGAATCCCGTATTGATAAAAGCGATAATATCATCAGTATTATTGAAAAGTGTGTAATATACAAAGCAAAGATAGTTGAAGAAGACGAGCGCGATAGCGGGCGGCGCAAGCTTTTAAACCTCGGCCATACCGTCGGGCATGCTATTGAGCGTTTGAGCGGCTACACGACGTCGCACGGTTATGCTGTTGCAAGAGGAATTGCTGTAATATCGCGGGCGGCAGCGGCGCTTGGGCAACTCGGCGCGACAGAGCTTGACAGAATTATATCGGCGCTTGAGGCAAACAGCCTTCCGACAACGACGGAATACACAGCCACCGAGCTTGCGGCGGCGGCCACATCCGATAAAAAACGCAAGGGCGGCACTTTAACATTAGTTATGCCGCGGGGGATTGGCGACTGTGTGCTCATCGATTATCCTGTTGATGAGCTTGAGGGTATATTTTCACTTGGACTTGGCGGTGAGAGCACAAGCGCGGGCACCAGTACGGGGGCGTTATAATGAAGATAGATGCTGTTGCAAAAGTAAAGCGGTCGCGGATATCTGGCAAAGTTCAGGCGATATCGGCAAAAGCTGAGCTTCACCGAATCATAATATGCTCCGCGCTTTCCGGCGGGGTGTGTGATATAAGCTATGTCGGTACTCTGTCTGACGACGTTTTAGCGACGATAAGATGCGCCGTCGCGGGTGGGGCGGGCGTTGATGTGCGGGAGGCGTTGGGCGGAGGCATAATTTCAGTGAAACCCGGTTTCGGCAGCGCTGAGTATCCGCACTTTGACTGCGCGGAGAGCGGCTCAACCTTGCGGTTCATGCTTCCGGTCGCGGCGGCGATGGGATTTCCACGCGGCGCCCGGTTTGCTGGGCGCGGGAGGTTGCCACAGCGCCCGATAGCGGAGCTTATGCGCCCGCTGGCAGAGCACGGTGCTTCATTTTCCGCTGACAGGCTTCCATTTACGCTGACGGGACGTATTAGCGGCGGAGAATTCTCACTTCCGGGCAATGTCAGCTCGCAGTATGTGACGGGGCTGCTCCTTGCGCTGCCTTTGGTGGGCGGAGGAGACGTGATTGTCACGACGCCGCTTGGTTCCGCACCGTATGTAGATATAACACGTGCTGTTATGGCACGTTTTGGTGCTAATGTGGGAGTAAAAAACTCAAGCGGCAGTGCTGAAGGGGGCGGCGGGATGGCGTTTTCCGTTCCATCTGACGCCCGTTATACGTCGCCCGGGGCGATACGAGCAGGCGGTGACTGGTCGGCGGCAGCTTTTTTCCTTGCGACTGGCGCTCTTGCAGGGGAAGTGACTGTAACGGGGCTTGATATGACCTCCCCGCAGGGGGATCGGGCAATAATTGAGCTTTTGCGCCGCTTTGGTGCCGACATAAGCGTCGACAATGAAGGCGGGCGTGTCACGGCAAGAAAAGCAAGCCTTCGCGGATGTGAGATAGATGCCGATGATATACCCGATCTTGTTCCGGTGCTTGCCGCTGTTGCAGCGGCGGCGACAGGGGTGACTGTCATTCGCGGCGTTGAGCGGCTCAGGCACAAGGAAAGCGACAGGGTTTCCGCTGTTGTTGATATGATACGCTCGCTTGGCGGTGATGCGTCTGATGTTGACGGTACAATCACCATCAGGGGCGGGGATATCAAAGGCGGTTTTGTCAACAGTCGGGGAGACCATAGAATAGCAATGGCGGCAACCGTCGCGGGGGTCGTTGCCCGCAGCGAGGTTACAATATCCGACGCCATGTGCGTTGCAAAGTCGCACCCCGGATTTTATGATGATTTTGCTTTAGTAGGAGGTATTGTCGATGTCATCCCAGTTCGGTGAAATAGTAAAGGTAACGGTCTTCGGGCAGTCGCACGGATGCGCAATTGGCGTTGTCATCGACGGCCTTCCTGCAGGTGAAGCGATAGATTACGATGAGTTAATAGCCTTCATGGCGCGGCGTGCGCCCGGCCGAAACAAACTTACGACAAGCAGGCGTGAAGCTGATGTGCCGGAGCTTATATCCGGCGTGACGGAGAGAGATGGCGCTATTGTCACATGCGGCTCGCCGCTTTGTGCCATCATTTACAATAAAGACGCGCGCCCCGCTGATTACAGCCGAGACGGCGGTTTTTATCGCACGCCACGTCCCTCTCACGCCGATTATACGGCGCGCATAAAATGGGGCGAGGCGGCAGATATGAGCGGCAGCGGCCATTTTTCGGGGCGGCTGACTGCGCCGCTCACGGCGGCGGGAGCTATTGCGGCGCAGATCCTTGCGAGGCGTGGCATTTATACCGGCGCGCAGCTTCTATCCGTTGGTAAAGCGCATGGCTCGCGATTCCCGCTTTACCCGACAAAAGAAGATTTTGCCGCGACAGCGTCGCGTGAGATACCGACATATGATGAAGGCGCTGTCGATAGCATGCGGGCTGAGATTGAAGCGGCAGCCGCTGGGTGTGATTCTGTCGGAGGCATAATCGAATGTGCCGTTATCGGAATGCCGGCGGGTGTCGGAGAACCTATGTTTTCAGGCGTCGAAAATATGCTCTCACGCGCGCTTTTTGGCATACCGGCGCTGACGGGAGTGCAGTTTGGCTCCGGCTTTGATGGCGCCACATCGCGCGGATCAAAAAACAACGATCCGTTTATTATCCGCTGTGGCACTGTTGCAACGGAAACTAATAACAGCGGCGGAATACAGGGCGGTATCACAAACGGCATGCCGATTGTCTTCCGCGCCTCAATAAAGCCGACACCATCGGTATCGCAGCCTCAGCGTACGGTTGATATGGACACAATGACAGAGACAGAAATAAAAATTACCGGACGCCACGACCCGTGTGCGGCGCTGCGAGCGGTTCCTGTTGTGGTAGCTGTTGCGTCGCTTGTCATGCTTGATTTACTTACAATAGCGAAGAAAATTTGACTTTTGCATAACAAATTTCGACAAATATATAACATAGGAGCTGTTACCAATATGGACGAGACAGGGAACAAGAGCATGGATTTAAGTCAGGCAAGAAGCGAAATAGACCGCGTTGACGACGACATACTGCGTCTTTTCATCGAGCGCATGAAACTTGCGGAGCGTGCGGCACAGGTAAAGCAGGCGGCTGGATTACCGCTGCAGAACAGAGCACGCGAGCGCGAAATTCTCGCGCGTGCGTATGAAGTGGCAAGAGAGCGTAGTATGGGCATATATGCCCACAGGCTTTTTGCTTCAATAATCGAGTTATCAAGGGCGTATCAGTCGGATCTTTTAGCTGGGAACCAGCCGTCGGCTGTTCGCACGCTTATTGAGCGTTCGCTTAAACCGGCAGAGACTACTTTCCCGCGTGGCGGACGCATAGCGGTGCAGGGAATTGAAGGTTCGCATTCGCAAAGAGCAGCCGAAAAACTTTTCCCGCTTGCTAGTATAGTCTTTTTCAAGACATTTGCAGGCGTATTTAACGCAGTAACAAAGGGATTTTGCTCACATGGTGTTGTGCCGGCGGAGAACAGCACAAACGGTTCAGTGCGCGCCGTATTTGATTTATTACGCACTCGCGGCTGCTATGTCGTGCGTTCAACAACAGTGCAGATACGGCATGAGCTGCTGACGATGCCCGGCGCTGATCCGTCAGAGATAACGACAATATATTCGCACGAGCAAGCGCTCGGACAATGTTCGCATTTCCTTGATTCGCTTGGCGGAAAGGTACGTGCCATTCCGTGCGAAAACACAGCGGTCGCTGCACGCATGGTAGCCGAGTCCGGCGATTCTCATGCCGCCGCTATATCGTCAGCTTACTGTGCCGGAGTATATGGGCTTGAAATCGCGCGCTCCGATATTGGCGACAGTGATAATAACTACACGCGCTTTTTCTGTGTCTCGCACGAGCCTGTTATTTACGCAGGTTCAGACAGAACATGTATTGTAGCTGGTGTCGACAACAAACCGGGAGCGCTTTACAACATCCTCCAGCGTCTTGCGGCACGTGAAATTGATATGACGAAGCTTGAGAGCATACCTGTGCCCGGAAGCGATTTTGAATATAATTTCATTATCGAATTAGGCGCGTCAGTGCGTGACGAGGGCGTTATGTCGCTGCTTGAGGAACTTGAGAGGGATTGCCCAGTCTTTGATTTCCTCGGCTGTTACGCTGATGAATGATTAAAAATGAAAGAAAATAAAGTGAAAATGTACGGGCTTCTTGGACGAAAGCTTGGTCATAGCTATTCTTCGCGTATTTATACGCTGCTTGGAAATGAAAATTACCGGCACATTGAGCTTGAGCCTGATGAGCTTGAGAAATTCTTACGCGGAAATATCGCAAGCATTGGCGGGCTGAACGT
>JAAYLD010000039.1 GCA_012522015.1 Clostridiales bacterium | reverse complement strand
TTCATCGGACACAACGGCGCCGGTAAGACCACAACGATGCGTGCTGTCATTGGCGCGCTTGATTTTGAAGAGGGCGATATATTCATTGACGGGCGTTCGATTAAGGATGATCCGATTTACTGCAAATCGGTGACGGCATATATACCCGATACGCCAGCCCCGGATGAATTTTTGACGGGTGCACAATATCTTGCCTTTATCGGCGACATTTTCGGTGTTAATCCGGTAAAGCGCCAGCAGCTTGTTGAGCAATACATACACCGATTTGAAATTAATAATGTCCTTGACAATTTAATTTCCTCATATTCGCACGGTATGAAACAAAAGCTTGTTGTAATATCAGCGCTTATTCACAGCCCGAAGCTTCTTGTGCTCGATGAGCCGTTTGTCGGACTTGACCCCAAGGCATCGCACAATCTTAAGCAGATAATGCGCGAAAAGTGCGATGAAGGCTGCGCTGTTTTCTTCTCGACGCACGTTCTTGACGTTGCAGAAAAACTTTGCAACAAAATAGCTGTCATCAAAAACGGTGAATTATACGCAAGCGGCAAAATGGAGGATGTCGTAGGAAGCATTTCACTCGAAGAATATTTCCTCGAGGTGATAGAAGATGGCGAGTAATTTACCTGTGGCAGCGAAAGGCGTAAAAAATAAAGTGAAAAATAAAGTTCTCCTGATCGTCAAAGTGCGTATAGCAGGAATTTTCGCCGGTGTGAAAAAAGCACTGAAAGGTGACAGCCGCGATAAAACTAAGTTAATAGTATATTCACTTTTGATGATATATGCCTTAGGCATGATGATTTACACAATCTGCATCTTTACAAAGGCATTTGTAAAAGTCGGTTTCGGTGATGTCGCTTTACCGATGATGGCTACATTCGGTGCCATGTTGATACTTATATCAACAGTATTTCGAGGCGGAAATTCACTTTTCGCACCGAAGGATTACGACTTTATATCATCGCTTCCCCTATCAAACTTTGAAATTGTCATCAGCCGGCTAATCTCTCAGTATATATACGAATTTTTCTTTGTCTTAATAGTTTTCTTACCGGCTGTTTGTATGTATGCTTACCTCATATCACCACCGTTATACTTCTGGATTCTGATTATACCGACGATACTTTTGCTTCCGTGCATCCCAACCTTTATCGGCGGCCTTGTGGCAGTTGTGATTACTGTCATCACCTCGCGTTTCCGCCATAAAAACCTGGGGACTGTCATCTTTGGGCTTTTGTTCGTATTTGCAGCAATGGGTTTTTCATCGACTATGGGGATGTATGCAAATGATGAGAAGATAGCGGAGATGGGCGAGGCTTTATCTGCGAAGCTGCGGTATGCTTACTACCCGGCGTACCTTTTAGGCCGCGGGCTTACAGGTGATATACTGTCATGGCTTTTGTTTTTTACAATGTCGGTTGTTTCTGTTGCCATCCTCATCTTCTTCCTAAATAAAAACCACAGGAAGATGTACGCCTATATAACATCGATAAAGACGAAGGCGGAGCGGCGGCCTGTATCAAAGCGTACACCGACAGATCTTTCATCGGCAAAAACGGTGGCTGTAAACGTCAAGCGGACATCCCCCACCATGGCGCTGTATAAAAAAGAATTTCGCCGTTATTTCTCGTGCCCCGTTTACGTGCTCAATACCATAATCGGGCCGGTAATGGTCTTGTTGTTCGGCGGAGCCGTATCCTTTGTACCATTGGAAAAGATATTCGGCATCGCAGATCCTGCCCTCAACTGGATGATTTTCAAGGTGCTGCCGATAGCATTCGTTTTTGCTGTTATGCTTTCTTCAACGACGTCTTCATCTATTTCGCTTGAGGGAGAAGGGCGTTATAACATTTTATCAGCCCCTCTCACAAATGCGCAGATTTACCGCAGCAAAATACTCGTCAACCTGACGCTTTTGCTTCCCGCTGTCTTTATATCATGGATACTGTTGCTTATTTGCAGATCAAAGCTTGGGTTTGATGTGTATGATATTATTCTCACATTAGTTGTCCCGGCGTCGTTTTCAATCTTTGCGTCGTGTTTCGGATTGTTTATAAACCTCAAGCATCAGAAATTTGACTGGAAAACAGAAGCTGAGGTTGTCAAACAGAGCGCGGCGGCGGCGATAACTGTTTTCACCGGAATGGGCATATCGATATCGATGGGGATTGGATTTTTCTTAATATTAAAACACGGTGTTGTGTGGCTTTTTGCGGCACAGATGGCTGTTTCGGCACTTGCCCTTGTACTCTCGTATGTTTGCTGGCGTGCTTCTTTAAAAATTAAAATTAAGGGATAAACTCACCTGAACAACATTTATCATACGTTTTATATCCATAATAAAAAACCGGAGCTATAAAAACTCCGGTTTTTTATTTTGCCCATTCTCGAAAGTGTTATCGGGGCAGCAGCTCAATTCTATGTATTTCCGTATATGTCAGCTTGCCAGCAATGCGCTCGCTTTTATATAAACCAAAATGCGACACTGTCATTGATGCTGGCTCAATGCTTATCGATGATACAGGCGAAGACACAGTTACCTCGCGTCCGAGCGTAATGTGAGGGCGGAAAGCGCGCTCCTCGATTGCAAATTCGGCAGCCGTAAGCTCGCGCTTTACATCGCTGGCAAGAGAGAGAAGAGCGTTGCCCCCGCCGACGTTTGCATAATATATGTCGCCGCCGCTGCGAACAAAGCGCCCAATGCCACCATCAAGCGCAAGCGTGAATGGGTGGGCGCTGACTTTGTCAAGAGCGCGCTTTGCGTCGGCGACGCGGGACGTGGAAACCTCGCCAATGAAAGCAAGGGTGAGGTGCAGATTTTCCTCTTTTGTGAAGTTGCCTTGTGTGGCAACATTACGAAGCTCTGATATGGCACGCAAAAGCGGCTTTTTCATATTCTCCGAGAGGGCGATGGCGACAAACAGTCTCATTTTTATATCTCCGTATTATATGGTTTTAATCTCTCCGTGAGATTGACGTAAGACCGAAATATCTTGCAACGGCCGTGTTCGGCCACGACGAACTGTCGAAAGAAAGCTCGTCAAACAAATTATAGCTGCTGTACGGGGAGTTACTTTTTATTATATCAACAGTGATATCTGTGTTTCCCTTTGAGAGCATATCCTCGATGTACTCAACGCGGGCGTCATAAGCGTTTTTCACCGGCATAAGGTCGTCAACAGCTTTTTTAAAGCCAAAAGCACAAGATATAAACAGCAAAGCGGAGATGGCGACAGCTGCCCATTTGTATATTTGAATTACGCGCAGCTTTTTCTGGGGGAAATTGTTGCCTGTGTCTTTATCACTATAAAAAACTCGTGCTGTCGTTTCACATATCGAAGATATGGCAATCAAAATGAAGCCGAAGATAGTGCCCCATACCCAGCGGGGGAACTCCGGGCTTCCCGCCATTGAATATAAGCAAAGAAGTGAACCAAGAGTGTAAACAGCGGGTGTGGTAAAAGCTATGAGGGCACGGCGTCGTGTTTTACTGTCAGCAGCGCGCATTTTTATGATGATAATTGCAAATAACACGATAAGTATTACAAGAAGCGGCCAGAGATATAAAACAGCGTTTTTTGTGATTGACAGGGCGCGCCGCACCATCATGCCGGCGCTGCCTATGCCGCCGGCACCCTCAAGCCGCTTTTTTTGTGCGGGTGAGAGAAAAAGAAGAAGGGCGCCTAATACGTTGCCAAGAAGGCCCGTAAACATCCAAAGCGGCACGCGGCGGGGTGACTGTCTTTTTCCTTTGCCGCTGTATATAATCATCGCAACAATACAAGCGATGACCATAAAAATCATAGCAATCGACGTGTTTTCGTTTGTCCATCCAGCTATCACACCGCATGGGAAAAATAAAACGGCGCAAAGGATGTCACAGAACAGCGTCTTCTGCCTTTTTTCGCTTTGTGCAGATATATTGTAATATGACAAAGACTCTTTACTCTCGTATAAAGCCACTCTGCGGTACAGTGCTAAGCGGTATGGGATTAAATAAATTAATATTATCTGCGGCGAATAAAGATAATTGGCGGCTCCCATCACCCAAAGGTAGCTACCGCCAAATGTAGGTGTCAGGAAAAACAGCGCTGAGTATATGAAAATGAGCCTTTTATAATTTAGATTTTTCAACGTGCCGAAGGCATGAAAATATATTAAGAGACAAAACGAAAGAAAGGCTGCCCCGTTAATATAATTGAGCACAGGTTTGCCAATCCAGAGAAGAAGCTGTGCCAGCGCATGGACAACGGATCGTCCGTTCGTTGATTTGTAGTGGACAACCTGCGAGCGGTATATATCATAAAAGGAGGAAATAGGGAGTTTTGTTTCAAATGATACGCTGTATGAAAAATCGTCGGCAAAAAGAGGCGTAAGAAAGTTTAGCACGACAGCAGATGTAAAAATCAAAACTGCTGTGACAGCTGTCAAGATAAACTCAGCGGGGTGACGTTGCCTTTTCTTTTTTTGCGTCGGATTTTTCATTGTAGCCCGATCCCTTTTGTCATTTTTTCCTTTTATTTATTCTTTCACGTATGTGCTAAAAATACTGCGTATCAATGATGAGTGGTGTGGGAAGGAATAAAAATGCGCCATATTTTATGAAAAAATTATATCAGAGAGGGTAGCGGCAGTCAACAATGCCGACAGTGCTGATAATGTTAAAATAGATGAAAAAAACGATGAACTACATCCGGAAAAATATTTAAGGGCGTTGATTGCACCGGGTTGTTTTTAATGATATAATGATATTGGAAAATAGATGAATAAAGCACAAGGGGAAGCCGTATTAAAAGCTGCTTATAAACAATTACCAATAACAAGAAATATAATTCCTCCAAAAAGGTATGATTATGAAATGACAGAGCACGAGAGAACGTCCGAAACTCTATTCCGCGAAGGCTATAACTGCGCACAGGCTGTTTTCACAGCTTTTTGCGACGTAACAGGCATGGATCGTGAAACAGCGCTGCGCATTTCCTCATCTTTTGGCGGCGGGATGGGGCGCATGCGAGAGGTGTGCGGTGCAGTCTCGGGTATGTTTATGGTAGCGGGGATGCTGTACGGATATACTGACCCAAAATCCCCTGAAAAATCACGTCATTATGAGCGTGTACGAGAGCTTGCCAGCCAATTCCGCTGTGAGAACGGATCTATTGTCTGCCGCGAGCTTCTTTTTGCGTCCGGTGAGGGCGCCACGGTGGGCGGGGATCCGTCGCCGCGGACACGCGAGTATTATAAAAAACGCCCATGTGTAGAATATGTAAAAACATGCGCGCGCATACTTGATGAATATATCAGCAAAAACACAATTCTAAACGATAGGTAAGATGCAAAAGCGAACGCGGCGCACACAGCATAAATGCAAGACATAGAAATTAGGAAAATAACATGAAAATTAGCGGTTTTAATAAACTCACGCTTATTGACTATCCGGGGAAAGTGGCGTGCACAGTTTTTACACCCGGGTGTAATATGCGCTGCCCGTTTTGTCAAAACGCATCGCTTGTCAAGGTTTCACCGACGCTGCCCATAATTGATGAAGAGGAGTTTTTTTTATTCCTTTCGAAGCGCCAGGGGATTCTTGACGGTGTTGCTATAACAGGCGGTGAGCCTATTTTTCAGCCCGATATCACACAATTTGCAAAAAAAATAAAGGATATGGGTTTTTCCGTCAAGATTGATACTAATGGGGTCGCCCCACACCGGCTTAGGGAAGTTATCTCATCCGGTGCCGTCGACTACGTGGCAATGGATATAAAAAACTCCCCATCTAAGTATAAAGAGACATGCGGACTCACTTACGACCCTATGCCAGATATAAGAGAAAGCTCAGCTTTTATTATGGAGTCCGCTGAGAGGGGCATAATAGACTATGAATTCCGCACGACGGCAGTCGCCGAGTTTCATACGCCAAGTGACTTTGTAGAAATCGGACGGTGGCTGATGGGCGCACGCCGATATTTTATCCAGCGTTTTGAGGATTCGGGCGATATTTTAACGGAGGGGCTTCATGCGCCAAGCGACGCTGATATGAAAGTTCTCCTTGATGCTGTTCTGCCGTATATACCAAGTGCCGAGCTTCGCGGTGTGACAGTTTAGTGTAAGCAACACAGGATTATGAGATAATGACTATATTTAACTGATTAATTCAAAATTTTTGTTCACAATAAACAAAAGAAGAAACTATATATTGTGTTTTATGCGATTGACGTCCCTATATGTAGTGTGATATAATCATTTCACTCGAATTCGACAAAGAGAATTCAATATTGAATTCTGTATATTAACATAAAGAACAAAAGGGGTATGGGTATGTATCAAGTAATTAAGCGCGACGGAAAAATCGTTGATTTCGATATAACAAAGATAGCTTCAGCAATTACAAAGGCATTCGTTGCACAGGGCGTTAATTATAATCAGAGCGTTATTGATTTTATGGCGCTGAAGGTTACCTCCGATTTTCAGCCCAAAATCAAAGATGACAAAATAGCTGTTGAAGATATACAGGACAGCGTAGAAAGAGTTCTTGTCCAAGCCGGATATGCAGAGGTCGCAAAGGCGTATATTCTCTATCGCCGTCAGCGTGAGAAGATACGCAACATGAAGGCGACAATTCTTGACTATAAAGAGCTCGTCGAGAAGTATGTTAATGCGAGCGACTGGCGTGTCAAGGAAAACAGCACTGTCACGTATTCCGTCGGCGGATTGATACTTTCAAACTCCGGTGCAATTACAGAAAACTACTGGCTCTCTGAGTTCTACGATCAGGAAATTTCAAACGCCCACCGCAACGGAGACTTACACCTGCACGATCTTCAGATGCTTACAGGCTATTGTGCCGGATGGTCTCTCAGACAGCTTATAAAGGAAGGTCTTGGTGGCGTTCCCGGACGCATAACGTCAGCTCCGGCAAGCCATCTCTCCACGCTCTGCAATCAGATGGTAAACTTCCTCGGCATCATGCAGAATGAATGGGCAGGCGCGCAGGCGTTTTCGTCATTCGATACCTACCTTGCTCCATTTGTAAAGGTTGATAACCTTACCTATAAAGAAGTCAAGCAGTGTATACAGAGCTTTATCTTCGGCGTAAACACGCCGAGCCGCTGGGGGACACAAGCGCCGTTCTCGAACATCACACTTGACTGGACGGTTCCTGAAGACCTTGCCAACATTCCGGCTATTGTCAGCGGACGTGAGATGGACTTCACATACGGTGACTGCCAGGCCGAGATGGATTTGATAAATCGTGCCTTCATTGAGATAATGATAGAAGGCGACGCTAACGGACGCGGTTTCCAGTATCCGATACCAACATATTCGATAACCCGCGACTTCGACTGGTCTGACAAAGAAAACAACCGCTTGCTCTTTGAGATGACGGCTAAGTACGGCACGCCGTATTTCTCAAACTATGTCAACAGCGATATGAAGCCGTCCGATATCCGCAGTATGTGCTGCCGACTGCGTCTTGATCTGCGCGAGCTGCGCAAGAAATCAGGCGGATACTTCGGAAGCGGTGAATCAACCGGTTCAATCGGCGTTGTAACATTAAATATGCCGCGTTTAGCTTATCTTGCGAAAGACGAGGCCGACTTCTACGCGCGGCTCGACCATATGCTTGATGTAGCTGCACGTTCGCTTAAGACAAAGCGTACAGTCATCACAAAACTGCTTGAAGCTGGTCTTTATCCTTATACAAAGCGTTATCTTGGCACTTTCGACAACCATTTCTCAACAATTGGTCTTGTCGGAATGAACGAGGCTGCGCTTAATGCTAAGTGGCTCCGCTGTGACTTGACGCACAAAGAAGCTCAGGAGTTTACAAAGCAGGTTCTCAATCATATGCGCAATCGTCTCTCTGATTATCAGGAGATGTACGGTGACCTTTATAACCTTGAGGCAACGCCGGCGGAATCAACATCTTACCGCCTGGCAAGGCTTGATAAGGAACGTTACCCCGATATCATCACGGCAAACGAAAAGGGCGGCACTCCGTATTACACAAACAGCTCGCACCTGCCCGTTGGGTTTACGGACGACATCTTC
The DNA here is from genome assembly GCA_012522015.1 of Clostridiales bacterium. Classification (GTDB taxonomy): domain Bacteria; phylum Bacillota; class Clostridia; order Oscillospirales; family CAG-272; genus DTU064. Next base: position 35,470 of record JAAYLD010000039.1, on the reverse strand, counting down.
ACCGCGCTCGACATCCAGGATAAGCTGCAGACGCTTTATACATCAGGGACAGTATTCCATGCTTTCCTTGGCGAGCGTATGCCTGACTGGCGTTCAACGGCTGCCCTTGTACGTAAAATAGCCGAGAATTATAGGCTTCCTTATTACACTATTTCTCCAACTTATTCTATTTGCCCGAACGACGGTTATATCATCGGCGAGCATCCGAAGTGCGATAAATGCGGTGCTGATACAGAGGTTTACAGCCGCATAACAGGTTATTATCGTCCGGTCAGCAACTGGAACGACGGAAAAGTTCAGGAATTTAAGGATCGCGTTACCTACGACGTCGTGGGACATGGCGCTTATAAAGATGTGTTAGAGCGCATGTCAGCATCACCGACGGCAGAGGATATGACGGCGAGCACATCAAGCAATAAGGATGGCGAGGGCATCCCGTCGTCAGCACATGACGTGACAAACATAACTGCAAACGTTGCGACAAGCGTGGCAAAAAGTGCGGCGGGTATTGCAAGCGAAACGGTTCGTAACTCGAGCACTCCGTATCTTTTTACGACAGCAACATGCCCGAACTGCAAGGTAGCAACAGCGCTTCTTGACCGTGCCGGCATAAAATACGTCAAAGTTTTGGCTGATGAAAACGTAGAGCTTGCACTTGACCTCGGTATCCGTCAAGCTCCGACTCTCTTTGTCGGAAACGGCGCAGAATCACAGAAATTCACCGGTGTGTCCGGCGTTAAACATTACATTGATGAAGTAGCAAAAGCGGCGGCTGCCGTTTGGTAACGCAGCTTATAACAAAACAGACTAAAGAAAAGAGAAAGCAAACAGTAATAGAATAAAAAATCACAATAATCCGGCAGCGCCCACCGCTAAAAGCGGCGGGCGCCGTCGTACTGTTGTTAACTTTAATAGTGTTTATACATTTTATATACAATACAGTAAAGCAAAGGCAGAAGTAAACGCATGTACGACATTATCATCATAGGTGCTGGTCCTGCGGGATTGACAGCTGCCATTTACGCAAGGCGCGCGCAAAAATCAGTGCTTTTAATTGAAAAATCAACCTTTGGCGGGCAGATGACGTTTTCTCCGAAAGTCGAGAATTATCCCGGGATATTAAAAATAAGCGGCAGCGAACTTGCGGATGGAATGGTTTCACAAGCTATTGAGCAGGGAGCGGTGCTTGAGCTTGATGAGGTTGTTGAAGTAGCTTTGGGCAGCGCGCCTGACTATATTAAAACGGTAAAATGCACAGGCGGCGTCTATACGGGACGAGCTCTTATCATTGCGGCCGGTGCGCGTCACAGAATGCTCGGCGTGCCGAACGAGGAAAAATTCATCGGCGACGGTATCTCATATTGCGCTGTCTGCGACGGCGCGTTTTATAAGGGGAAATCGGTTGCTGTTATTGGCGGGGGGAACTCTGCTTTGCAGGAGGCCCTTCTCTTATCTGATACATGTAAAAAAGTTATTATCGTACAAAACCTCAGCTTCCTGACGGGTGAAGTAAAGCTCCAGCAGCAGCTATATCAACGTGATAATATAGAAGTAATAACCGAAACGACCGTAAAATCTATCATCGGCGAAGATAAATTTGAAGGAATCGTCACCGAGCGGGTGAGCGATGGCACGACAAAAGAGCTTTTTGTTGATGGCATGTTTGTGGCAATAGGACTTGTGCCGGAAAACGATCCCTTTAAAAGTGTTGCGCGTCTTGACGAACGAGGCTATATCGTTGCCGACGAAACAAGTGCGACAGGCACCCCGGGAGTGTTCGCCGCAGGCGACTGCCGCACAAAAGGCGTGCGTCAGATAACGACGGCGACAGCGGACGGCGCCGTTGCAGCCCTCGCCGCCTGCCAATATGTTGATGAGCATCTGACAGCTTCTGTTAAACTGTAGTTTTTACGGATTATATAATGGAGAGCAACAATATAAATAGTAACAACACAAAACTCACAAGAACCGTATCGGCAAACGGGCTTATACTGCCGGTTGTTGGTCAGGGATGCTGGAATATCGGCGACGATCCTAAAAAGAGCGCCGATGAAGAAGCTTCGCTTCGCCTTGGCGTATCGCTCGGCATGAACATGATCGACACTGCGGAGATGTATGGCGACGGTGCATCGGAGGAGCTTGTCGGGCGCGCCATGCGGGGTGTGCCGCGAAGCGAGTACATGATTTGCACAAAAGTCCTGCCGCACAATGCAGGCAAGCGGGGGATACTTAAAAGCTGTGACGCGTCCCTGCGCCGCCTCCGTACCGATTATATTGACCTTTATCTTCTCCACTGGCGCGGAGATATAACACTTGAAGAAACGGTTTTTTGCATGGAGGAGCTTGTCCGGGCCGGTAAAATCAGGCGCTGGGGTGTTTCAAACTTCGACGTCGCCGACATGGAGGACCTTATGGCCGTGCCGGGCGGCGAAAACTGTGCTGTCGACCAGGTTTTATACAACCTCGGCTCCCGTGGAATCGAGTTTGACCTGCTCCCGTGGCTTAAAAGCCGTGGAATTGCTGTCATGGCATACTGCCCGCTTGCGCAAAAGGGAACACTGCGGCGAATGAGCTATGATTTTGAGAAAAACGATGTGCTCCGCAAACTCGCTAATAAATACGGTGTGACTATTTGGCAGATAATGCTTGCTTTTACTATACGCGGGGGCGGTGTTGTGGCGATACCGAAAGCGTCAAATCCTCTTCACGTGCGGGAAAACAGGGCAGCCGCTGACATTGTTGTGTCGGCGGAGGACTGGGCAGTGCTTGACAGTGTTTTTTGGCCTCCGATATCAAAAATGCACCTTGATATAGAATGAAAAACGCACAAAATTGGACGTGATTAAAACGGTAGATTGATTTCGAACGAAAATGCTCGTCCCCGCCTTGCTTGCGCCAGGCGGAGACGCGTGGTATTATAATTATTACTAAGGAATTATCTGTGAGGGCGCGATGCTTAAAATTCTTCATACGGGGGACATACATCTTGACAGCCCCTTTTCGGGGCTTGATGCGCGGCGGTCGGAGATCCGCCGGGCAGAACTCCGCAGCACTTTTTCATCGCTGATGACGTATGTCCGTGATAATTCGATTGATCTATTGCTTATAACCGGCGACTTTTTTGACACGGGCTTTGTTACGAAAGAGACTGTCTCAATTGTCCTGCGTGAGTTTTCACGTGTTCCCGACTGTAAAATTGTAATAAGCCCCGGCAACCACGATCCTTACACGCCCGACAGTGTCTATGCAAAGGTAAAGTTCCCGGAGAACGTTTACATATTCAAATCAAGTGAACAGACGAGTTTTTCTTTCCCGGAGCTTGGCTGCGAGGTGTACGGCTACGCTTTTACAGGCGAAACAATGCGAAAAAGCCCGCTCCGTCCGACGGGGGACAGTGGATATATTAAAATTTTATGTGCGCATGCGCATCTGAACTCACCTCTGTCGCCATACTGCCCCATATCGACAGCGGAGCTTGAGGCATGCGGATTCAATTATGCTGCACTCGGACACGTCCATAACGCGCCGGAAGCGAGCGAGGCTGGCAGCTTCGTATATGCGTACTGCGGCTGTCTTGAGGGGCGCGGTTACGACGAAACAGGACCGAAGGGCGCCATTTATGCCGAAGTGTCGGATGACGGTAAAGTAACGCTTAAAAGACATATCTTTTCAAGCAGAAAATACGAGGTCAGGCGGCTTAATGTCACCGGCGCTGCTTCCTGTTCGGAGATAACGGAAAAAGTTAAGTCGCTTATTCGCGATGAAAATATGGACGACACGACGATTCTTCGCATCATTCTTGAGGGAGCAGTGCCGCCTGCACTTGTAATATCGCCTGAGTCAATCTCCCGGGGTATCGGCGAAGTTTTTGCGCTTGACATTAAGGATACGACATCTCCCATTTACGGTGGCGAATATCTTGAGAGCGACCCTACAATACGCGGTGAATTTTACCGCCAGTTATTACCCATGTTGACAAGCGCCGATGAGCGTGAGAGGACTGTTGCCTCGCTTGCGCTTCGCTGTGGTCTTGCGGCAATGGCGGGCGAAAATATAAGCATAAGCACGGCTAATTAGGAAGGGGCGCGCGACATATGTATATTGAAAAAATTAAGATAAAAAGTTTCGGCGGGCTGCGTGAGCGTGAGTTTACACTGTCGCCGGGTGTCAATATTTTCGAGGGCGAAAACGAATCGGGAAAGACGACAGTCGCTGCTGCCATTAAATTTGTTCTGTATGGCCTGCCGCAGAAAGTGACGGACGGCACAACGCTGACGGAGCGGCGCAAGTACTTAAGCTGGGACGGCTCGCCTGCTTCCGTTTCACTTGTTTTATCGGCGGGCGGCAGACGCATACTGGTTGAGCGCCATCTGTCTGTATCAACGGACACATCAGGCCGTGAATCATACCGCGAGACGGTTCGGATGACGGATATGGAGACAAACGATCAAATTTATCGCGGTAAAAACCCGGGTGAGGTTCTGCTTGGGGTGCCGGAGGACGTATTCCTCGGCACGGCGTTTGTAAGGCAGACTGACGGCGCGCGCATTGACGGCCGCAGTATGGCTGAAGCAGCGGAAAACTTGCTTTTCAGTGCTGATGAAACTGTGAATACGCAACTGGCGCTTGATAAAATTGATGCTGAACGGCGGGCTTTACGCCATAAAAGTGGTCGAGGCGGCGCGCTTGTTGAAAAACAGCGGGAGCGCGATGCGCTTATGGCTTCGCTTGAGGAAGCGAAGCACTCCTCGGCTGAATTAATATCTATTGACGGTTCGATAGCTGATTTGACGGAGAAGCGTGATATCGCGATAAAGCGTCGCGACGCTGCCAGAGCAAAGTTTGAGGCATATGAGGCAAGCGTAGCAATCAGGCAGTTTGATACGCTTCATGAAATTGAGAAAAAGCTTGAGACGCTGTACTCCGAAAAGGACGCACTTCTTGAGCGCGGGTGTAAAAACAATCATTTCCCGGACAGCGAATATGTATCAAAGCTACGCAGCATATCAGATGCGATTGATTCTGCCGCAGCAAACGTTGCTCAAGCAAGCAGAACGCTTAATGACAGGCGCGCGGCAGTTGATTCGCTGCGAGCACATGATCCTACTCTCAAAAGTCAGCGCAGCGGTGATGACAATGCTGGAGACATAAACAAAAACACAGATATAAAACAGCTTTATGCCGCAGTGTCGACACAAGAGGCACGCGACGAAATAGTCCGCGCAGCAACCCGCCATAAAAAAAGATCAATAATAGCTACAATACTTGCCGGTATTTTACTTATTGGTAGTTTAGCGCTTGCCGCCCTCATTATATTTATAGAAAGCGGATATCTTCCTCTTTACATAGTAAGTGGCGCGCAGTTGGCAGTCGGCATTTTCTGCTCTATCATCGCTGCAAGAGCTGGCAGACGATGCCGTCGCGTGTGTAGGACATACGGAGCGCGCAGTCTTCAAATGCTCTCTGATGCACTTACGGAGTATGCTAATTTTGCAGAACTTGACGCGCAGCGCAGGGAAGCTGTAACCGTCGCCGAGGGCGTGTATCATGACGCATGTAAGGAATACGACAGGCTGGCGAGCGAGGTGGCAGCACTTATATCAGTCCGCACCCCCCTTGCCGAGGGAGCTAATATTCGCGGGGTGCTTTCAGCCACTCTTTGTGAATGCGAGGAAATAGTAGCAACCGAGGAGCGTGTGTCGGCGGACATAGAACTATATAAAAGCACAGCAGAGGAGCTTCGCCGTTCACTTGCAGGCGCTGATGAAGCAGCCCTTCGTGCTATCGTAGGCGACACACCCTTGCCGGAGCTTGACAGCGCAACCATCTCCGCTATGAAGCTTGAGCGCGAGTTCAATGAAAATGCAGTTACACTTCTGACAGAAAATATACACAAGCTTGAAGTGCGCCGCGCACAGCTTGCAGCTTCTGCTGCTGACCCGTCGCAGATCGCCGTCCGCCTTGAAGACCTCAACGCTGAAATTGAAGCAGGTACGCTTCGTCATGACGCATACGTGCTTGCACATTCGATGCTTGAAGCAGCGGGTGAGGGCGTACGCGCAGGCGTTGCACCGCGGCTTACGACATACGCGCGCGAATACATGGGTGAGCTGACCGGAGGCAAATACAGCTCACTTGGTGTTGACGCATCTCTTGGTGTTACAATGACGGCTGATGGCGGTACGCGCGAGCTTGACTTTTTCAGCGCTGGCACAACGGAGCTTGCGTATATATCGCTTCGTCTTGCCCTGATTCGCGTCCTTTACCGGCGCGAGTTGACGCCTATTATTTTTGATGAAAGCTTCGCTTCCATCGATGATGAGCGAGCGAAAAGGATACTACTTTTGCTTCTGCGTGCATCCAAAGAAAGTATAGATATTGGAGGTGGCAAAATACAGTCGCTGATTTTTACATGCCAGCGGCGTGAGGCCAAATTAGCACAGGAGCATATGCAAGACGGTTTTTGTATAATTCGGATGTAATATAAAAAACAAAACGTATGTTTAAATGTTAACAAATGTTTAAATTTTTATGGCAAATTACATAACATCGGTGACAAAATTAAGCAGATGTTTTATAATTATTGAGAGATATAGTAGCGCATCACTCGAAAGGGTTGCGGATGGCTTCTTCTGCCCCGCTGATTGGAAATGGTTATAGAATTATTTGACTATATAGGTAGAAATATAAAGCTTGCTGCTAAGAATGTAAAAGCAAACGCAAGGCAGTATGCTTGCTTTTTTGCCGCTTTTTTCATCATTCAAGTATTTTTTGCCACGCTAACTGTAATTCTTTATAATAATAACAAAACTGAATGGGCGCATGTTCAAGAGGAATATGACTACCATATAATGCTCAAATCGATAAACGACTATCAAATGCTCATAATTGAGAACAATATGATAGCCGTTTTCTCGAATGATATTGTTTTTGATGTTGTGCGTACGGTTAAGCACATAAGCGCCTTCGACGGAGAGGTGCGTTACGACGTTTACTTAAAACTCAAAGGAAAAGACCTTGGCTTTGCTCTTGAACGCTTCCAGAACAAATGGCTCAAGGAGCTGAACAAATACACTGAAGAGGGCGAAATGCTTACGTATGTAACAACGCCTCTTCTGAACTTCTCAAAGAATTTGGCCGCAAACCGTATTATATACGTTATTTCCATTGTTGCGCTGATTGCACTGTCTGTATTCCTTTTAGTTGTTCTATACAACATCAGAATCAACCATTATAAATTCCAATTCGGAATTTATCTTACGTTTGGCGCAGATTTCAAAAAGCTTTTTGAAACGGCTTTTTGGGAAATGCTCATTATTTGGGCGGTGCCATTTTTACCCGCAACGGGCGTTTCGGTTTTGATAGCGTACATTATACTACATGTTAATGTCGGACTTCCGTTCAGCTGTCCGGTTTGGACACTGCTTTTGACAATACTATATGGTTTTATCGTAATGCTTGTATCGGTATGGTTCCCGATGCGCTTAGCGTCGATTAAGACGCCAATGTCACTTATCATATCACAGGATAACTCTAACCTTGTCACCTCCCCGCGTAGATCGCTTAATATATTCGGAACGAAGTTCCCGCTTCAATATGAATTATTTACAACATGGCGTTTCCGTAAATACAACCTTCGATTGCTTGTTTCCGCAATTATATTTACATCACTTTTCATCTGCGGCCTTTATGTTGCTGAAATAACGCGCACGACACTTTCAATGGATAAACCGCAGTTTAAGGTAGACCTTTCGGCAACCGGCATTTCCTTTGACTCAATGATGAGAGATGAAATTTATAATATCAAAGGAATAACGCTTGTCGATAAATCAAACAAAGAAAGCGCTGCCAACATAGCATCATATGTTGCTGTCGATTCAAAACATGCTCTCCCGTTTTCTAACCTCGTTGTCCCGGATAACAACGATGACATCCGAGTCACAAACCAGGTCGAATACAGGACTGTTGACGAGGACGTCATAGAAACTCTTAAGCAGTATAAATATACAGGTGATCTTTATTCCGCTATTAATAATGAAAGAACGGTAATCATAGCCGATTCTGTCAATAATATTCCTCGCTATAATTATAAGGTCGGAGATAAGATAACAATAGCAAAAAAGGTCGGGCAGAGAGCAGCCGTCGATTCAAACTTGACGGGCAAGGCTCTTTTAAGACAACAGCTTGAATACTATATATATGATTATTACGAATTTACAATTGGCGCTATAATATACGACATACCAACATTAAAAATGCCCGTTTACTTAAATGGTGAAGATTTCAGTTTGATAACGGGCAAGGAAGTTAATTATTACAATCTTGATACTTATATTGATCAGACGCTTTCGGTTGATGAAGTCCGCGAAATTGAAAATCAACTGCGCGAATGGGGACTTCTTTACGGTTATGTCTCAGTGACGAACACCCATGCTCTCAGTTTTAATGTCATAAATGAAGATAAGCAGTATGATGAAATATTTACGCTTGTGGCAGTACTGCTCCTGACAATTTCTCCGATGATTTGGTTCTTCTCGCAGACGCTGTACTATTTTAAACGTGAGGACGAGTTTACAATACTACAGTCGATGGGTGCTATTGGCACTGATATAAGACGCCTTTACATTATGGGCGGAATAGCAATGAGTATTTTGGCCTTCATATTCTGCATAGGACTTGGATATCTATTAAGCTTCTTACTATACTTTTTCGTCAATGTCACGATTCCAAAATGGACACAGACGTTTATCCGATACGAATTCTATATGCCGTGGTATGCTATTGTACTCAGCATTGTAATTTCAGTAGCTTGCGGTTTCCTTTCCGCATATATGCCCTATAAGAGCTTTATGCGTCGCAAGTCAAAGATACTTTCCGTTGAGCATAGCGATGTTTCTGCCTAATGCTATATCATTTAACACATAACTTATCTATATATTGCTCATTTAGCAATTAATATGAGGATAACAGCGCACAACGCAAAAGAGGTACATGATAATGAACAGACAATACAGTGATGTTAAGTCAAAATATATTCTGCAGTCAGAAAGTGTTATAAAGCAGTATAAGCAATATGACGAAGTCATAACAGCCGTAAACCGCGTTGACCTGAAGGTGGAGGAAGGCGAATTTATCGCAATTATCGGCACTTCAGGTTCAGGTAAGAGCACGTTTCTGCATTGCTGTGCCGGACTTGACAGGGTTGACGCCGGAAGCATAAAAATACGTGGCCAAGACATTACAAAAATGGGTCATGACGAGCTTAGCCGGTTCAGGGGAGAGAATATGGGGTTCGTATTCCAGCGGCATAACCTCATACCACAGTTTACAGCTCTCGAAAACATACTAATTCCGACACTTATGTGCAACAAGCCGGGTTATCAGTATGAAGAAACATTGCGCCGTCTGATATCAACTCTTAAGATTGAGGATCGTCTCCATCATTTGCCGAGCGAGCTGTCCGGCGGTCAACAGCAACGTGTAGCTATAGCTCGTGCGCTTATTAATATGCCGCAGATTCTCTTTGCTGACGAGCCTACAGGAAACCTTGACCGTGCAAACGCTGACGAAGTGCTGTCACTCCTCCTTAAAACGCGTGAAGTTATCGGTCAGACGCTTATCATGGTGACGCACGATATGCAAATAGCAAGCCATGCGGACAGAATTTTCCGTATGGAAAACGGGCGCTTGTCACTTGAGAGAGATTACATCGACGACCACCGCAAGACTTTGTCGTATTAAGCATGCAAAATATTAGAGTGGGTTTACACCGATCGTATAAAGCGTCAAAACCCCCGAAGGTATTTGCCTTCGGGGGTTTTTTGTCTTATGTTTTAGACGATGCTTTACACAGATATTATTATCGGCATTATCATCGGATGTCGCTTTGTTTTCAGGTTGATAAATTTTGATAGGCTATCCTTAATATTGCTTTTTATTTGAGAAAGGTCAGCCTTGCTTGCGTATAAAGCATTCTCAAGCGCCTCAAGAGCAAAAAGGCGCATCTCATCCATAAGCTCCTCGGATTCCTTGACGTATACAAAGCCGCGGGTAAATATTTCGGGGGTTGTGAGCAGAAGCCGCGAGTTCATATCAACAGCGGCAGACACGATAATAAGACCGTCTTGTGATAGCAAAATCCTATCGCGCAGGACGATAGATCCAACATCGCCCACACCGGAACCATCGACGAGCACACGGCCAGCCGTTACAGTGCCGTTGAAACGAGCGCCGTTTTGGTCAATTTCTAACACACGACCTGTTTCAGGGACAAAAATATTCTCGGGCTTTATGCCCATAAAGAGGGCAAGCTTTCTATGCTCCATTAGATGGCGGCGTTCGCCATGGATGGGCATGAAATATTTCGGCTTTGTTAAGGCGTGCATTAGCTTGAGATCTTCCTGGCAGGCGTGGCCTGAGACGTGAATCTGAGTTGTTGTATCGTTATATACCTCGGCGCCACAGCGGTATAACTCATTGATAATTTTACCAACGAGCTTTTCGTTTCCGGGGATTGCGTTTGCAGATATTATAACAAGGTCGTTTGGCCCGACAGAAACACACGAATGGTCGCCAAATGCCATGCGTGAAAGAGCCGACATCGGCTCACCTTGACTGCCGGTTGTTATTATCGTCAAACGGTTATCAGGATAGCGCTTTATTTCGGATATGTCGATTATAGCATTTTCGGGGAAGTTCATGTAGCCGAGGCGAACAGCAGCTCCCACTATATTAATCATGCTGCGTCCGGTGATGGCCACCTTGCGCCCGTGGCGAATGCTGTAATCAATAATCTGCTGAACCCGGTGAACATTTGATGAGAATGTGGCGACGATAACGCGCTTTTTTGGATTGCTTATAAATATTTGATCAAAAGTCGCACCGACTGTACGTTCAGACGGTGTGTATCCGGGACGATCGGCGTTCGTTGAGTCACACATAAGAAGCAAAACGCCTTCACCGCCAAGCTCTGCTAAGCGCTTAACGTCCATAACCTCACCATCAATCGGTGAAAGGTCAAACTTAAAGTCTCCTGTATGAACGACAGAGCCAAGCGGTGTTTTAATTGCGAGTGAGCAAGCATCAGCGATGCTGTGGTTGACACGTATATATTCAACCGTAAATACGCCAGCTTTGATTTTGTCTCCTGCCTTAACGCATATAAGCTCCGGTTTAAAATCAAGCTTGTGCTCGTCAAGCTTGTTTTCAATGATACCAAGCGTCAGGCGTGTGCCGTAGACAGGAACGTGAAGTGAGCGTAAAACGTATGGTAGTGCGCCGATATGGTCTTCGTGTCCATGTGTAATGAATATACCGCGCACCTTATCAGAATTTTTTACAAGGTATGTTATATCAGGGATAACGAAATCGACACCGGGCATATCCTCATCTGGAAATCCGAGCCCGCAGTCAACAACAATAATATCACTATCATATTCTAAAACGTATAAATTTTTGCCGATTTCGTCAAGACCACCGAGTGCAATTACCTTAAGTTTGTCAAAAGCAGTAATTTTCTTTGATCTTGCCATAGATTCTCCTTGTGGTTTTTATGTACGGCCTTTATAAACTCCACGCGGCAGTGGATAATAGCGTAAAGTGCAAAGCACAGAGTTCAAAGCACAAAACGCAAACCGCAAAATGTAAGTGTAAAAACATTTTGCGGTAAAATTTTGCATTTTGAACAAAATCAACAGAGCGCAAAAAAAGAGCGCAAATAAAGCGCACGGAAAAAAGGAGCGTCTTGCGCCCCTGTGTGAATTCCGCGTAAAGTCACATAAAGCCAAATTAATTTGTATGTATATATGTAAGACGCGCGCAAACGTACTCGCGCGTCGCAAATACGTGTGTTACGTGTATTATGAGATTATTTTGCATTTCATTTTACCATGCCGGCTTTTACATGTCAAGTTGTGCGGCACTTTGTTTTCTACAAAAGTAAAAATACAAACAAAGCAAGCATGGCGCATGTAGCGGCACCAGCGAAAAAAGAAATAATTTTATCACGCTTTGCTAAACGGCGCGATGTAATGCCGGTACACTTTACACTCATCAGATTGTCGCAAACGATTCGAGACGCCTCCTCGACTAACGTGCTGCTGTCATCAGAGTTGCCGTAACGCGCGTTTGGCTTCAATATAAAATATGCCTCATCAAACAGTTCGCTATCCGGATGAACGATTTTTATCATGCGGCGTTCCGTCCCTCTCAAAACGGATTTTGTTTTCATGTTTTTCATCATATTGTCCCTTTCGTATAACTTTAGTGTGGCGATAATGTGAGGAGTGACAGCCACAAATTTCTTATGAAAGTATTATTGACCGGTGTGGGCAATATATTCATTTGACGCTAAAAGAAGAATAAATTTTGCCTTGCACGAGAAAAATATGTTACAGAAAATTCACCTTTGGTTAACATTGTAGGAGAGACGTACCGGTCACATCTAAAAAATCACCGGAGGTGACAAAAGTCCGGAGGTAAGTGATGCGCATGAATGAGGGTGTCATCGCCAGTGTGCGAACTACCTTCATTTGCGCGGTTTTTCATTATAAACGGTATGAGACAATATAAAACTGTTGCCGTTATTATGGCTGGGGGGAATGGAAGTCGTCTTCGCCCAATAACGGACACAATTCCGAAGCCACTATTGCCCATCGGACGTGAAAGGGCAATGACGGCATCACTAAATATGCTTCGTGCTGCCGGCATTAAATATGCTATTGTGACAACGCGATATATGCACGAGCAGATAGAAGATTTCTATGGTGAATATTACAACGGCGTCAGACTCTTGTATTCAGTCGAAACATCACCGCTTGGAACAGCAGGCAGCGTGCGGGCGGCGGCCGATGTGATACGTGATTTCAATGAGCTTGTAGTTTTATCAGGTGACGCCGTTTGCGACTTTGACATCGGCGAGGCATTATCATATCACAGAAGGGCAGGAGCCGAAGCAACGCTTTTGCTTGCGCGTTCAGATGAGCCGTGGAATTACGGTGTCGTCATCATCTCGGAAGATAATGAGAAGGACGATTCTAATTCAGGCGAAATTTTTAGCGACGGACGGGTATGCGGAAGAATAACAGGTTTTATCGAAAAACCAACGTCGTTTGAAGGATATACAGCCGTCATAAACTCGGGCATTTATATATTATCTCGTCGTGCTGTTGGTATGATTCCTCGAGCGAAGTACGATTTTGGCCATAACCTTTTCCCGTATATGCTCTCACGCGGTGATAAGATATGCGGTATTGAGGGAGCTGGCTATTGGTGCGATATAGGCGGGTTTGATGCATACCGCCGTGCATGTTTTGATGCCGCGCACGGCAAAATAAGGGGGTATTCGGCGCATATTGATGAAAGCGGTGCTATTATGGGAGAATACTGCCGAGTTCATGAAAGATCTGTGTTCGATGGCTGTGTTCTTCACGACGGAGTTACCGCAGGTGCTGACACAACGGCGGTTGATTCGATTATATGCAGGGGGGTGACGATAGGCAGCGGCGTCACAATTGAGCCGGGCTGTGTCATTGGAGCATACAGCATCATTGAAAATGGAGCTGTTTTGCGCTCCGGCACAAAAACACCTCCTGGGTCGCATGTTATAGCCGGTGCAGAGCTTAAGGCGGACTTGCGCTTCAGCGGTAAAGCTGAAGAAAAAGAAAAAGAAGATGTGTTATTAAAGTCTCTTGCGGCACAACATGCTCCTGTACCGGAAGGTGGGTCTGTAGTGGCGCCTGAAGGCGACATTGCGGTATTATAACTTAAATAGCATAATACAAAACCGCCGGGGGTGATAGTTTACACCCTCGGCGGTTTTTGTTTTATTTAGTTTTTATACAGATGGATGCTTCGGAAGGTTTTCACGGAGGAAGCGGATCACATTGTCGCCCATTATCCTGTTAACTTCGCTTGAAGTGAAGCCTGCCGCCAACAAATAATCGGCAATTTTAGGCACGGCAGCGCAGTCCGGAAAATATGGGTTTGTCGGTATGCCGTCAAGGTCGCCTCCAAGTGCGATGCAATCAACGCCACCGATTTTGGCTATATGGAGTGCATGGCGGGCAATAGATTCACCGTCTCCGCTGCCCAAAAAATCAGCAGCAAGGTTTAGCCCGATAAGACCACCGCGTGAGCTGATAATTTTAATCATATCATCGGTTATGTTGCGAAGATAAGGCGTAACCTCGCGGGCATTTGAGTGGCTTGCGACAAAAGGAAGGCGTGAGAAGCGTGCAACATCATAAAACCCTGCGTCAGAAAGGTGCGAAACATCAATGATGATACCAAGCTCGTCGCACTTTTCGACAAACAAACGTCCGAGCTCCGTCAAGCCGCCGCCAATATATGTGTTTCCCACAACAGTAGGCTTTGCACCCACAGCACCGCTGCAGTAAGCAGGACAGGCAAGAGTGTTTTCATAATTCCATGTGATTGTCATCATGCGCACACCAAGCGAAAAGAGCTTATCAAGCCTTGATATATCGTGCTCTATAACGCCCCCTTCTTCGGCGGAAAGTAAAGCTAACATTTTACCGCTCGAAAGAGCGGCTTCAATGTCGCCTGACCAAAGAGCAGGCGTTATTATATCGGAGTTGGAATTTATCTCGTCATGGAGCCGCCCGAGAAGCGACAAGCATTCATCCCAAGGCGACGGAAACGAAGTTTTTTTCGCATCGACAAAGGCAGCGAAGGTACCGAGCGCGTATCTGGCAGATAACATTCTGTTAAGGTCAACATGGGCTGTGGGATTATCACGCAGCCCAAATTCGGATAGCTTGTGAACTGTATCACAGTGAAGGTCGCATATCAGCATAATGACATATACCCCGGCTTTCCCTGGGAGCAAGACCACCCGGATAAGTAAAAGTAAAAATAAATTTGTACAGCATTAAAAATACTGCTGTTGCCTGGGAGCAGGAAAATGCCGCCGGACAACAGCTATTTTTTAAGTGCCTTTTTATTTATTTAAATTCTTGCGTCTTTTTTTTATTTTGTTTTTAACTTTTGTTTTAGTATTATTATTTTTATCGTTTTTAATAATCAGCATAATGAGAAAACAGGATATTGCACCGCTTATAATGACGATGAGAATATAAAGCGCAACCTGATTCGATATATAATTTTTACGTCCGTCGTCAATTACAGAACCGGTATCTGTAACAGTTTCAGTATCAAGAATGCCCGTTTCGGTTACAGGCTCTGTTGACGCATCGTTCGAATCTGGCTCGGTTTCCGTATCGGGTGAGACAGGAGAGCTAAACGTTTCCTCTTCAACTTCTCCGCATGTTATGCATGTGCGGCGACGGAGTCCATCGGAGTCACCGGTTGGTTCTTTGATTATTTCCCATGGGCCAAATATGTGAATACCTGTTGCTGGTACGACTTCACTCTCAAGCGACTTACCGCAAACAGAGCAAAGACGCTCGCGAAGGCCATCTGACACACATGTTGCAGCCTTTGTTACTTGCCACGTGCCGGGCTTATGACCTGCCTTAACCGTAAGTTCAGAGACGACCTTGCCGCAGTCAGAGCACACGACCCTTGACGTGCCATCCTTTGTGCAGGTTGCCTCTTTTACAACTATTTCTGTCGTGTTTTTATGATTGCAAACATCAAATATGGCAAACACCGTCAAGTTTTCCTCCGGCATTACATTAGGGGGAGCAGGAGACCAACCGGTAAATACGTATCCTTCCTTCATGGGGGGTTGGGGAGGAGCTATCATTACTCCCGGTACGTAATAACCTATGTAATAAACGGTGTTATCAACTATATACGTAACTGTGTACTTCTCCGATGCTGCATCAAGATCAATCGTCCTCATAGCAGTTATCGCTGATTTTTCTGACGTTCTCAAATAATACGTTAGCTTGTTGCCCGTGATGGTAAGGTAATACATATAACCGTCAGTGTTGTCGACTTCGGCGAGCACACGGGAGTTGCCTGTTGCAAGGTCATAGGCGAAAATCTTTGATGTATTGTTGTAGTAAAGGGTACCGTTATATATACCTATGCCGGAGTAGCATGATATATAAGCGCCGTTATCGTCCCATATGCTCCATTTGCCGCTTATCGTCGTAAGAGCAGTTCTTGTGCCGACATTTAGATTATATTTATAAACCGTAAAATCAGAGCTATCAACTGCATACCAAGCGCCGTTTGCATAAACGAAAGGTGTGTTGACTGTGCGCCAGATGGCTGTGTCATATTTTGTTGATGTGCAGTTATAATCTGGCGTCCAGCCATTGTGATTTGATGCAGACGGGGAGGATATGCCAACATCGCTTAAGAGAAAGTTCGAATGTCCGGCTTTGCCTTCTACATCGGATGCGTCGTTCCATGTTACATCAAGGTGATACCAAGCGCCGTCAATATAAACGACGTTCCATGCGTGGTTCATTGATTTGCTCGAAACATAGCCGTTTTTGATGCCAAGATAATCAAGCACAGCTCCAAATGCAAGGGAATAAGCCTGGCATACGCCGGTTTTTTCCTTGAGAAGTGTGTATGCATCTCCCTTTGTATATGTCGAGTCGTATGAAAAGTTTAGGCAGAAATAATCGTTTAAGTATATGAGCTTCTCAATATTGCTCCAGCTTGACTTAACGCCGGAGGCAATATCGGCAACGAGCGACGAGTATTCGTTTTTAGCAGCTGTAAGGGCAGCGCCTTTATAAAGGTACTTTGGTGTAAGAGATAGAACTGTCTCGTTTGGCGTATATGTATAAGAATATGAGCGGGATACGTAAAAAAGATCAGGATGACTGTAAAGAACGCGCTCAAATATTTGGCTCACTTCATCTTTTGTAAGCGAAAACGATTCAAGGTTTATTGAAGTGTCGGAATTTTTCAGTCCTGTATATAAAGCTTCTTCAGCCGGTGATGGCGTCGTTGTTATATCCGCAAGGAAAAGCCCTGCCTCGCCATTTGCCTGCAGGATAGCATCATCGGACGAAGTTATACCCCCGGAAAATGCTGTCGGGGTGCTTGCGGATATGTGCACTAAGGCAAAAATGAGCGCGGCGGACAGCGTTAGTGCAACCGCCGCGGTAGTAATAATTGCGGTATAAATTGATTTTGATGAAAAAATCTTTTTTTTCATTTAAAGCATCCTACGCGGGGGAATATTTTTCAACATTATATCACATAGAGGAAGTATTTTTAAAGATTTAAGATGTAAAATAATAAAAAACAACAATTTGAATGAGTCTTTACTTTAAAAATTTTTGATAAGATACTTATTTTTGTGACTCTGTCACCGAAGATAACCGTAATGATGGTATAATATTCAAAACAGTCATTTGTAGCAATAAGTTGCACAGTTTTCTGCTATTGCACAAAAGCCAAAAACATAAAGTGGAGGATATATAGATGTTAATCACAAAACTTACAAAAGAAAATTTTAATGATGAGGTAGTAGGGTGCGACAAGCCCGTGATTATTGATTTTTGGGCGGAATGGTGCGGTCCGTGCCGTATGCTTGCACCTGTGATTGATGAGATAGCGTCTGAGCACGATGAATACAAGGTGTGCAAGGTCAATGTCGACGAGGAACCTGAGCTTGCCTCAGCTTTCAATGTTTTCAGCATACCTACTCTTATTGTCATCAAAGACAATAAAATTACAGCAGCGTCAGTCGGTGTGCGTGCAAAGAACGATATCCTTGCCATGGTGCAGAAATAACTGCCTGCCGATACGACATCCGAAAGAGCAATATGCTTTATTATTAAGGGAGGTATATTATGCTGAAAAATTATAGTGATGATAAAGCTAAATATGATGGTATGATACCTGTGCGTCGGTTTCTTCCGTTTTGGGATGACCTTACGGCAGATGAGAAGGAACTTATACTGAACAATGCTGTAACAGCTCATTTTAAGCGAGGGCAGCTTCTTTTCGGAAGCGATGGCGCTTTATGCCTTGGGCTGGTAGCTGTCAGAGAAGGTTCTGTCCGTGTGTCCATGATATCTGAGGAAGGGCGCGAAATATTGCTCTACCGGATAGGCGCGGGGGAGATTTGCGTTTTGTCCGCTGCGTGTGTGCTGAGGCAAATAACATTTGAAGTGCATATGGAAGCTGAGGTCGATACCGATGTTCTCATTTTAAACTCCAGCACGCTCAATACGCTGATGGAATCGAACATCAGAGTTGAAAATTTCGTCTATAAACTGACGGCCGAGCGCTTTTCCGATGTTATGTGGGCGATGCAGCAGCTTTTGTTTTTCGGGTTTGACCGCAGGCTCGCAACATATTTATATAATAAACTGGTTGAATATTCTGACGCTCGCATAAAAACAACTCACGAGCAGATAGCGAAGAACATCGGCTCGGCTCGTGAGGTTGTCACAAGGATGCTTAACCGCTTTGCAGATGAAGGCATAGTTGAGTTGCAGCGAGGCGAAATTATTGTAAAAGATAAAGACGCACTTAAAGCGCTCGCCGACTGAAATTCATGAAATACTTAATGGGAAGGACGAAGCATGCGCTTTTTAATTACATTTCTTGAAGGGTTCATATCGTTCATATCACCATGCATGCTGCCCATGATGCCGATGTATGTTTCGTATTTTTCCGGTGTGGCAGACAGCACAGGGGAAGGGCTACCACCTGTGGCACAAACATAGAAAATAAAAATACAAACTTATTTTTATCTTATTAAAAATAAAAACAACCGCTAATTTTCACATTCAGCGCGTTTATTTTTTCTTTTTTGATGTGCTGTTGTGAAAATTACGGATGATTTTTGTTTTATGATGCCGTAAAACTTAAATGACTATGTTAATGCAGCTACTTTATTCCTGTTGACCGTGCTATGACACAGGCGTATAATTAAAATATCGCATAAAAGCACAGCGTAAACAACTCCGATTACAACGCCGTAACAGTACATATTACAGGCTTGTCCGCATAAACATTATTATGCAGGAGAAGATGGTCGGCGGCGCTTTATATGAAAAATCAAAGTAGGCGTGAAAATTGTAACGGATATAATGGTGAAAAACGGAGGACAGGGGAGTGACAATTTCGTTTATTTGGCGATTTATGCCATCAACAAAGCGGCAAACACATGAAAAAGGAAAGAGCTTGTCCCGTCCTCATGGTGTTCGTCCCCGCGCGATTTTTGCTGCTTTACTTTTGTTTTTAACTGCTGTTTTGTCATCATGCACCGAAGTGGTGGATAACGTTGACACAACACCCGTGCTTGATCCATGGGATGGGGCAGAGAAGGCAAATGCACTTGACAGCATAACGGATGTTGACGTTGAAATGCGCGGCGTTTTCATTGCCTCGGTTTATAATATAGATTTCCCGTCGAAAAAGGGGCTTTCGTCAAAAGAGCTTGCCGCGGAACTTGATGATATAGTAGAAACTGCGGCGTCATTCGGTATAAATACTATCTTTTTTCAGGTGCGGCCATCGTCAGATGCTCTTTATGACTCAAAAATTTTCCCAATATCTGAATATTTAACCGGCGGTGAATCATCATCCCTTCCGGACGGATTTGATCCGCTTGATTATATCATAAAAGCCGCGCATAAAGCCGGTCTGCGCGTCCACGCATGGGTGAATCCCCTCCGCGTGACGCGCGGATCGGAAGCAAACCCGAAAACTGACCCGGAAGCGCTCGCCCCTACAAATCCCGCCCGCCTGAATCCCAAGCTTTGCGTCGCATATGCCGACGGGAGCTTATATTATGATCCGGGGCTACCGGAGGTTCGCGCCCTTATCGCCGCAGGCGTCCGCGAGATTGCGGCAAATTATGATGTCGACGGCATAATATTTGACGACTACTTTTACCCATACCCGGTAAAGGACGCAAACGGCAACATAATCGATTTTGACGATGCGGAAACATATGCTGAGTACAGCAGCGGCTTTGATAATATCGCCGATTGGCGGCGGAACAATATAAATCTGATGATTAAATCTTGCTATGAAGCCATCAAAGATGAGTCGGAGGACTGCCTTTTTGGTGTTGCTCCGTTCGGCATATGGCAAAACAGCGACGGCTCAAACGGCGGCAGCGCAACAAGTGGGTTTGATGCGTATTCGTTAATTTACTGTGATGCATTGGCCTGGGTAAAGGGCGGATATGTCGATTACATCGCCCCTCAGATTTACTGGAGCTTCGATAAGGAAAGCGCGCCGTTTGATGTTCTTGCTGATTGGTGGAATGCGGCGCTTGACGGAACCAGCGTTAAGCTTTATATAAGTCTTGCAGCGTATAAATACGGTACGGATGAGTGGAGCGGTGCCGGTGAGAGAGAAGAGATCACATCACAAATTAACTATGCGAGAGAGCTTTTGACATATAAAGGTTGTATCCTTTATGGTTACAGCAACTTAAAGAAGGATATAGACGGCGTCGCAACGGAAACAAAAGCCGTTTTTTCAGATTTGATATATTATACATCCCCGGTCTCGACGGGAAAGCAAATGGAGCTTTATGCAGAGCCGCCTGTTATCTCAGAGCAAGCTGAAACAGCTACGGTTACAGCTTATGGCATAAGCGACCCGGCGCATACTGTCGATTACTTGGGGGAGAATGATCCTACCGGCGCCGGCATTAGCCGGAAAAAGGATGGTTCGTTTACTTTGACTTTGCAGTTGCACAGAGGGGAAAACATAATCGAGTTTAGAACGGCCTACGGTAAATACGTTTACGCCATAAATGTCGGCACTTGATGCTTATCATAATAAGCGGGACCGCAAGCATTTTAATAAAACAGTACCCCATATGTTATACGTTATGTAACGTCTTACATATGGGGGTTATTTTTTAGGGAGTGATTTCAGTCTAAAAGTGATGAAAGGTTAGAAAAAGTGCTTTTAGTTACGCTCTTTTTTATCCCTTGCGCGCTCGCCTGATGTCATCGGCTGTGATTTTCATGAGATCATCTCGGATTACGTTCTCGGCCGCAGCAAGACGGTTTGCCTGCTCGACTAAAATCCGCTCAAACAGGTTGCGTACGCCGCGCGCGTTGCCGAATGTTTCATCGCGTGATTCATCGGCAATAAATTCGCGAAGCGCTGCTTTTGCGTCTTTATCTCCTTCACCCTCATCAAGCGTGTAAAAGTTTTTCTTGCACTGAAGCTCAAAAATAGCAACCATTTCGTCTATCGTATAGTCTCTGAAGTAAATAAAACGGTTAAAGCGTGATTCCAGCCCCGGGTTTGAACGGACGAATTTCTCCATCAGCTCCGTGTACCCAGCAACGATAACGACAAGGTCTTCACGTTTGTCCTCCATTGCTTTGAGCAGGGTTTCGATAGACTCACCTCCGAAATCATTTTCGCTTTTTCCAAAGGTTAAGGCGTAAGCTTCGTCAATAAATAGGACACCGCCCTTTGCCCGCTCAACAACAGCGGCAGTTTTAATCGCTGTCTGACCGACGTAACCGGCAACAAGGCCGCTTCTGTCGACTTCAACGAGGTGACCTTTTGATAAAATACCAAGCGAATGGTATACACGCGCCATAAAGCGGGCAATCATCGTTTTCCCTGTGCCCGGGTTACCGGAGAATACCATATGAAGCGAAAGATCAGGCGTCGGAAGCCCGTGTTCGCGGCGCAGCTTCCAAACAGTAGCCATATTGATGAGGTCGCGAACCTCATCTTTTACCTCTTCAAGACCTATATATGAATCAAGTTCTTTTTTGAGATTTTCTATATTTTCCTTTGGCAGCGCCTGCTGTGGCTTTGACGCATCAGGTGACGGTTTGCCGCCCGTGGATGTATTGTTCTGCTGCATGGGGGACTTTGTGTCCGATGTGGCTTTCTCCTCTGCTTTCTTTGTCGCAGGCGTACCCCATATATCAAGACCAACGCTACGAAGGTTTCTCTCGGTCATCTGACGGATGACATCAAGCTGCTGGAGAATTATTTGATCTTTTTTATCAATGCTGTTATTAGCCATCGGATATGCCTCATCGCCTTTTTTTCTTATTATGTTATAACATTATATCCGATAAAACAGCATCTGTCCATAAGCATTGACACAATCAGCTTATATGTATAAGCATTTTTTATTAAATATCAATTTTTGTGAAAAATCATAAAAAGCGGATTTGTCTGTTTTCAACCTCAAAAAGGAAATGGGTTTTTATTATTACTCTTAATATTTTTTTATCACATACAAATAATAAATAAAGAATGCTGGTGAGCATTTTTGTTTTTTTATAAAATTGCACGCCAGCATTGAAATCATTAGGAAGGATTAGGAAAAATAAAATGCAGGGAAAGGGATCACTTGCACCTCATGAAGCACTTTACCTGCACGAGCTTTTAATGTCAAAGAGCACGTGCGTTGAAAAATTGATCGCAATGAGACCTATGATACAGGATCAACAGCTTGCTCAGCTTGCCGATCAATCAATCACTTCAACAAAGAAAGAAATGCAGGAAATACAAGGCCTGCTAAGTTCTACAGGCATGGTAACACTGCTATAATTGCGCAACAAATGCGGCAGTAAATGCGAAAGCAACAGAAAGGAACAGATAAAACAATGGAACAGAAGCTTACAGACCAGGTAATAGCAAACGATATGCTTATTGCTGCGAAGTCAGGCGTTAAAACTTATGCGTCGGCTGTTGTCGAATCGGCGACACCCGCTGTAAAAGATATGATGAAAAAACATCTTGATGACGCGATAACTTTTCAGTCAAAGATTGGCGATTTTGTCATGAGTAAAGGCTGGTATGATGCTTATAACTTAAATAAACTGCTTGAAAATGACTGCAAACAATCGCAGTGCGCTATCAATAAAATAGGCTAAGAACGCGCTCGCTAATAATAGGCAGAATTTTTGCAAAATAATGCGGCGGGACGGCCCACCACACGAAAATTTGTGTGTATAGCCGCCCCGCTGTTTTATAAAAACCTGCCGCCACACCTCCGCTTCATGGAAACGGCGCTGACAGCCGGCAAACAAAAACGACAGACAAAAGACAACGCTTAAATCACCATCACCCGGTTGGGTTTTCCATCGGGAGTCGTATTTCCGCCTGATGCAGCGACGGATATCGGTACATGGAAACGCTTGGCAACATCCCAAAGGGTTTCATCCGGGTCAGGGTAGTAAACAGTCATTTTACTTGGCTTTGGCAGTGGTTTGTCACCGTCCACCTTTACGGATGCAAGTATGCGCTTATTTTTTTCGGAAAACACAGTTGCCGAGACGGAAAGTTCAAGGTCAAGGCAAAGCCTGTCATCGCGTCCGCGCGTCTTGTCAATGCGTCCGGACGCCGATGTAATATTTGCGCTTCCCCAAACTATAAGGGGATCTCCGGGTGATACGTCCGGTGATGAAACTTCGTAACGCCACGGAACGGAAAATTGTACGTTTGATAAACCTTCGCTATCTGTCACGAGCGCATTTCCGTTGCATTTGCCGGTAAGTACTACCTTCCCGCGCTGCGCTTCTGCTTCTTCTATTACAGCGGATGCGCTTATGGCGCAGACATTGCCATCAACCGAGGAAGCGTCACAGGTTGTTCTCTCATTGACAGAAACATTCCCAACAAAGCAGCATATGGAACGTAAAAAACTTGCGTCTCTGTATGTGCATACGCTGGGCATCGTGCAGCTGTATGCGTCAGATGTTATTGGAACCGGTAAATTTTCAGTTGCTTCCGCGTAGAGATCGTATGCAATATCAGCACGAATACCGCTCTCGTCTGCTGTAACATTAAGAGACGTTATCGTGCCTGTGACGCGGCACTGTAAATTATCGGTTTCAGGCGTCCCGTCAAGATCAATCAGTTCGTCAAACGGTATTTTCTTCGTCGTCTCGTAAAGCCCATCGTCTCTGTCGTAAACGCAGGTTAAGAAAATATCGCCCCTGGCCCTTATTGTGCTTCCAGTTTGTCTGCATTCGTTTGTGACAATATTTGCAGTACAGAAAACGGGACGCACCGGTGATCCATCTTCGCTAATCATTGTTTCTTCAGTATACGTTGCTTGTAAATCCTGCCCGAAGCCGCGGTAAAAATGCACTGTTGTTTCTTCTTGCTGTTGCATTTCATATGTAGCGCCGTCACTGTTTGGCGTAGTCTCCTCTTCCGCAAGCGTTAGGATGCGGCTTACAAGGCGACTGCGCAGGGACAGTTTGCGCGGCGCCGCTACGCGGCAGTATACGTTTTCCGTTTTGGTATCGACCATACACCGCGTGGGGGCAGACTGTCCGATGACAGTAGCGCTTTCATAATTGCTGTCAAGCGTTGTGCTCCACGGAACACCATCCGAATCCGCCCACATAACAGTGAAAATAGCTGTGCCGCCGAATTGAGCCGTGATGCCGGATGAGCCTTCCTTGAGATATACTCCCTCAGGGATAATCGAACATTCGGCGCGTAAAAGGCGTGATACAGGCGGCAGGTAATCAGGAAGCGTAAAATCGCCGCCTGTGTCGTGGGTAACTTTTATATCTTTGCCTACAACAGTGATGTTCATAATATTTATCCTTTCGCATATGGCTTTTTTGATAATATATGCAAGGACAATTCACAATAGAACAAAAGGGTGGGACATGCCCTCATAAAATAAAAAAGAACACACTATAACATATCGCTTAGCTTGTCAGGCGGCGCTCGAAAAATTACAATACATACTTATAAATACTTATAAAATATAAGAGATGCAAATATATCGCTGTATAAAACATAAAACAATCTGTAATTAACAGCAAAAAAAATCAAGCCTTAAGAAAGGCTTGATTTTTTTTGTTCTATCACCTTTTTGTAATGTTACTTCGTATGTTACCGTTTCCTCGTTGTCTCCGCGGCGGTTTTACTGTGTCAAAACGCTGCTTGCTTTTATCTTTATGGTTGCAGCAGCAGCTTTTTGGCTGCTGTTGCAACTGCTTTGTCTTTACCATCTGCTCGGCACATCAGGACACGTCTGGGCGCGTTTAGCAGCCCTCACCTCGGCGAAACAACCGCAGGCGGCGCAGATGCCTTCGTTTAAGTGTTCGCATGATCGGCAGACAGCAAGTCTTCGCCTATACTCTGCCTCATCAGTTCTCACCGATTTGTCAAGGGAGGCGATATATTCGACGACTGTCCTGTAGGCGCCATCCCTATCGATTTCCTCAAGAAGGCATCGCCTACAAGGCGGTCTGCCATATAGCTGTGAGTCCATTATTTTTTAACTGTGATGCGGGATACGCTGCACGCGGGAAGCGTGAACGAAAGGCCTTCCTCTGTGATTTTTACTCCGTCAAAGGGAGTCGGCTTGACATTTTCGGGAGACTCAAAGGTGTTGAAAGCGTCCATCTTATTTGTGAGTATTTCAGCGTCGACCGAGGAAGCCTTCGCGCCGACAAGTATAGTGTCGACATCCTTCGAGTCGGTGCAGGAAAGGTTGCACACGGTTATTGTGATGTTGCCCTTAGCATCCTCAGAAACGGATTCGTGGAGATCAGGAACCTTTACGTCTTCCTCGACGCCGATATATTCCTGCTGGATGAAGCTGTCAAGAAGCGTAGCGTCCTGGTGAGGGGCATACATCTTAAATACGTGATAGGTGGGCGTCAGAAGCATCTTCTCTCCGTCTGTCAGAATGACAGCCTGAAGAACGTTGATGAGCTGCGCAATGTTAGTCATTCTGACGCGATCGCTGTGCTTATTGAATATATTGAGGTTGATGCCGGCTACGAGAGCGTCACGCATTGTGTTCTGCTGATAAAGGAAGCCAGGATTCGTGCCGGGTTCAACGTCGTACCATGTACCCCATTCGTCAACGACGAGAGAGACGCGCTTTCTCGGGTCATAACGATCCATGATAGCGCTGTGGCCTTTGATGAGTCTGTCCATCTCAAGGGTCTTCATAAGTGTCACATACCATTCTTTTTCGTCGAACACAGTGGCGCTGCCCTTGTGGCCCCAGTCACCGGGAACGGTGTAGTGATGGAGTGCAAGGCCGTTCATCATTCTGCCTGCTTCACGCATGAGAACTTCTGTCCAGCGGTAGTCGCCGCCGCTCGGACCGCAGGCGATCTTGAAGAGAGGAGCGCCCGGGTAGTTACGGCAGTAAGTCTGGTAACGGCGATACTCGTTTGCGTAATACTCAGCCGTCATGCTTCCGCCGCAGCCCCAGTTTTCGTTGCCGATGCCAATATACTTGACACACCAGGGTTCTTTTTGACCGTTCTGCTCGCGAAGAGCAGCCATCGGAGAAACGCCACCGAAGTTCATGTACTCTATCCACTCGGACATTTCCTGAACTGTTCCGCTTCCAAGGTTTGCAGTTATATAAGGCTCACAGCCGATCTGGCGGCAAAGTTCAAGAAATTCATGCGTACCGAAGCTGTTGTCTTCAGTAACCCCGCCCCAGTGTGTGTTGATCATCTTCTTACGGCTTTCCTTCGGGCCGATACCATCACGCCAGTGATATTCATCTGCAAAGCATCCGCCTGGCCAACGAAGGACAGGAAGTTTCATGTCACGAAGTGCAGCAACGACATCACGGCGCATGCCTTTGTCGTTGGGAATCGGTGAATCTTCGCCAACATAAACTCCATTATATATGCATCTTCCAAGATGCTCGGAGAAGTTACCGTATATATTCTTATCTATACGGCTTTTTTTGTTGTAGGTGTTGACAACTAATTTGCTCATCCGATAGTATCCTTTCCGTTCCAAATCGTTTTTTGAGCGCTGATGTAATTTTAGCCTATATTATTTAACCTGTCAACATTATTACTGGATTATTTAATTATTAAATACATACAAACGTATAATATTACTAAAAATTTAACAGAAAAAGCTTATGAGTGTAGTTTTTCGCGTGGTGATGTGATAATATATGTTTGTGTTTTGTTCACCTGTCATATGGTATAGCATATAAACGGAGGCATTTATGCTTGATTTAATTCAAACATTGTCGGCGCTCTCGCGGGCGCCGTCTCCCGTCGGGTTTGAAACGATAGGTTCGGACGCCCTCGTCGAGTTATTTTCCCCTCATTTTGACGAGTGGCAGCGGGACGCCGTCGGGAACCACATTTTTGTACGTCGGTGCGGACGCGAGGGCGCGCCCAAACTGATGATTGACTCTCATTTTGACGAAGTCGGGCTTATAGTTACAAAAATTGAGGAAAACGGCACGATTCGCTTTACAAATCTTGGCGGTGTTGACCGCCGCATCCTTCCCGCGGCGGATGTTGATATATACGGCGCAGGAGGGACTATTTATGGCGTTATCGCATCAACGCCGACTCATCTTTTAACAGCAGAAGAGCGAAAAAAGCTTGAAAAAATAGATGATATGTACATCGATACAGGCTATACGAAAAAAGAGCTTGAGGAGACGCTTGGCGTCCGCGTCGGAACGCCAATTGGATTCCGCCCGTATGTAACTGAACTTCTATCAGAACGCATAGCCGGACGCGGATTTGACGACAAAGCGTGTGCGGCCGTGGCGCTTGCCGCCACCTGCGACGCATTTGATCGCGGGGGCGTTCGCTTTGACGTGTACGCATGCATATCAGCGGCTGAGGAAAACGGCATGTCCGGCGCCGAAAAAGCAGCTTTTAAAATAAAACCGGATCTTGCCCTTGTGCTTGACGTTGGCTTTGCCGAAGCGCCCGATACTTCCGCTTCACAGGGTGCCTTTAAGCTTGGCAGCGGGTTTATTGCATCATATTCCGCCATCACTGATATAAAGCTTACGCGCCGCATTACAAGACTTGCTGAGGATTTACAAATAAAATATGCAATAAGCGTCGAACCAAACAGCACGGGCACAAATGGCGACGATATTATTCTTGTTGAAGCGGGGATACCGACAGCAGTTCTTGGAGTTCCGCTGCGCTCAATGCACACATATTCGGAGGTTGTTGACACAGCCGATATGCGCGCCCTTGCCGATATTGTATCGGCAATCATACGAGATCCGGGGATGGAGGAATACAGTCGTGTCTGAAACAAGTGCTTATAGTAGCGAGCTTTACGGGATAGATCTTCTTCGCGCCCTTTGTCTTGAATTTGGGCCGAGCGGCTGCGAAGACAATGTCGCCTCTATCATAAAGGCGCAAATATCGCCTTATGCGGATGAAATTTGGTGCGACAAAATAGGAAATGTCATAGCTTTATTGCGCGGTGAGAGAAGAAAGGATGACAGCACCCCGAAGCGCCTTCTTTTCTCCGCTCACATGGACGAGGTTGGCTTTATGATACGCGATATCGAGTCCGACGGAACGCTGCGTTTTACTACCGTCGGCGGAATATTGCCGTCCGTATTGCCGGGCCGCCGCGTAACTGTAGGTGACGCGGATAACAGAGTGCCCGGTGTCATCGGATCGAAGGCTATTCACCTCCAAAAGTCGGAGGAGCGCGACAAACCCGGTGAAATACGCGATATGTACATTGATATCGGTGCGAAGGACAAAGAAGAAGCAGAAAAATACGTCCGTCGCGGCTCTTTTGGTACGTTTGAGAGTGAATTTATACGTTTTGGGAAAGATGGCAGGTTTATTAAGAGCAAGGCTATCGACGACCGCTTTGGCTGCGCTATACAGTGCGATCTATTGCGTATGCTGAAGAAAAGCGGCGAGAGATTTGCGCATGATATTTATTTTGCATTTACAGTCCGCGAGGAAACGGGGCTTTCCGGTGCAAGAGTGGGGGCTTATGCCATAAATCCCGACCGCGCCGTCGTCCTTGAAGCTACCGCTGTTGCTGACAATACAGGTGCACCCATCGAAAAGCTTGTCGCAAAGCAGGGAGAGGGGCCGGCAATATCAATTCTTGACAACACAACAATCTACCCGCGTGAAATGATAGACTTCGCAATGAAGCTTGCCGAAGCCCACGGCATAAAAGCGCAGTATAAGAAGTATGTTTCGGGTGGAAATGATGCCGGTGCTATTCACAAGGTGCGCGCAGGCGTTAAGACAGTCACAATTTCAGCACCGACAAGGTATATACATACAGCCTCAAACGTCCTCTGCGCCGATGATTATGATAGCACGCTTGCTCTCACAGCCGCGATTGCAAGGGAAATAACTTTTGATGAATAAACAAGTGGCTGAATAAATAAGTCGTAAAATACCAACAAAAAATATTAACTGGAGGCTTATATAATGTTTGGTCTTATAAAGGATATAATGAAGCCGCTCGGCGTTTCCGGACGTGAGGGACCCGTCCGCGATGTTATTAAAGAAAGAATTGCGCCGTATGTTGATGAGATAACAACTGACGCACTTGGCAATTTGATTGCACATAAAAAAGGCGCACCCGGTGCGAAAAAGCTTATGTTTGCCGCTCACATGGATGAAATCGGCTTTTTCACTACTTGTATTGACGATGGCGGACGCATACGTTATTCAAATGTCGGCGGCATACGTTTTGCTGAAACTGTATATTCGCATGTTGTCTTTGAAAATGGCGTTCGCGGCGTGCTTGTTGCCGACGACGATGCAAAAGAGTTTAATATAAAAAATGGCTTTGTCGATATTGGTGCGAAAAATAAAAAAGAAGCAGAGCGTCGCGTGTCCGTTGGCGACACCTTCGCTGTCCGCGGCGACATTAGTCGCATCGGTGGCGGACGCATAGCGGGCCGCCCGTTCGACGATAGAATAGGCTGCGCAATTCTTGTCGAGATGGCGCGAAAAATGAAAACGCCTTGTCCATATGATGTTTATTTCGTCTTTACAGTGCAGGAAGAAGTCGGTTGCCGCGGCTCAAAGACGGCAGCTTATGCTATTATGCCTGATATTGCAGTCGCCGTTGATATAACAAAAACCGGCGACACGCCCGGTTCGGTTAAAATGGCAGTCGAGCTTGGTGGCGGTGCGGCAATTAAGGTCAAGGACAACTCCGCAATATCGTCGCCGGAGCTTGTCGATAAAATGATAAAGCTTTGCCGCGACCGTAAGATAAAATACCAGCTTGAGGTTCTGACAATGGGCGGCACAGACACATCATCAATGCAGTCAGCAGGGGCCGGCTGCATGGCGGGATGTATATCAATACCGACACGTTATGCTCACACACCAGTAGAAGTTATTGATATGAAAGACGTTTCCGCTTGCGTTGAGCTTGGGCTCGCTTTGATGGAGGAGTAAAAACAACTTTATATAAAACAGGGGGCAGTCATAGTGCCCTCAATATATTAATTGATGTTTTAATATTTTTCCTGTCGATCGATAGGCTCACCGTTTATAACCTTCTGTGCAAAGGAGGATATTTTCTTTGGTGCGTCGACGACAACGTAGAACTGGCCGACCCCGTTTACGGTAAGCAGGCAGCGTCGTGTGCTGTACCGGTAAAAACCGTACTCCATTACATTGCCGCCAAGCGTCGTGACCGTAAACTTGAGCATGCAGTTTTTATCGTCTGCAATTAGCTCAGCTTTTTCTTCATCCGTGAGGGGAGCATCGCCCTCAATCTGCACATTTAGCAGCGACATATAGAACTGCCTGAAACTATAAACTTCTTCTGAGCCGTCAATCACACCGCACAGGTCGCCCTTAATGATAAGGTTAGGATCGTTTGACTTATCAAGGTGCGTTAAGCGGAAAAGTTCAGTAAACTGCGGAGTCTCGACTTTGATTGAATCGACAAATGTTATTGTTTTTTGGAATACATAATTGTCAACCCACTTGAAAAGACTCCAGCTTAAGAACTTAAAGTCCTCTTCAGGAACCTTGACAATAGTGTTGAAGAGATACGTGCCGACATAGTAATAGCCGTCGACAGGTTCAGATACAATTAGCTTGTACGTATGATCCTTATAATCATACATGATTGTGTAGGGCGGATCAGAAAGGCCGTATTTCTCGAGGTTTTCCTCCGTTAAGCCGAGGGCAACGACTGCTTCACCGGCGTAATATGCAAGACCAAGTCTTGTTTCATCATAAATGTTGGAGGGGGTATAATCGCCCGGATGAGTAACCTTGGCGGCTACAAGGGCAGTCGTTTCACGCTCCTTAAGCTCTTCGCTTGTTAGGTTTTGTGCGGCGAAAAACAGCTTATCGTGATGATAAATCTTGAAATTGTCAATATTATAATACTCGTTTGTCTTGACCCCGGCTGTTACAAGCGGCGCAACCATATCGACAACCGGTGCAAGGACTACCTTTTCAAGGCTTTTTTCAAGAACATATACTGTTTTACGCCCCTCGTACATGGCATAATATCCGCCACCGGCGATGATTTTATAGCCGATAATCACCTTATGCACAGTACCTGACCTTGTCGTTAGGATATAATAAGCGGGGTCATCGTAAAAGCCGTATTCCCTCAACTGTTCCTCTGTTGGGTTTTCCGTGATTTTCACCTGAGATATTGTAAAACCTGTGCTGACGACAAGCTGGGCAAACTGCTCCTGGTCGTAAGCAAGATTCTCAAAACCCTCAATGACAAATCTGTCTTCTTCGTTGCGGTAGAACTTATATGTCCCGTATTTGTTGTGAACTTCAATCGATTCTATGTTTTCGCGTTCTACCTGAGGGAAAATAAGCCAATAGTTTTGCGGGGTACGACCCTCGCCAACATCTGTTTCAACTGGCTCTGTTGTTTCCTTACCATCATCCTTTGTAAGCGGAGCGATAATGGCAAAGTAAAGTGTGGTCAGAACAACAAACAGAGCTACAAAAATAATTATTATAATCTTCTGCTTTTTTAACATCGTTTTATTTGTACTTCCTCCGTACCGTGATATATATGGAGGTAAGGACGATGATTGTCGCTGGAACTATCATGAAGAAACGTGTCCAGCTATTTGCCTGTGCTATTGTAATGTCAAGGTCGTAATCGTTATAAACTTTAAAATCGATGTCTGCGGGGACGCGCTCCTTGCCAAAGGCTCTCATGCAGGCGTAAAGCACGTCTGAGTTTGCGTAAATATTGCTTAAAAGGTATTGTGATGCAGTATAGTTTTTTGTGCCTGTCGCGAGGACGTAAGAGAAATATTCTTCATTGTTAACAATACGTTGCTCCTGGGTTATCGTCATCAAACTGTAGCGTCCTGAGCCGACAAGCTCACTATCGCGGTAAGTCTCTGCAGTATCTGATGTGTAAAACACATCAGACATCATACGGAAGTCGTAGTCAACGGTTTTCGAGTCGTCCTCGTAGGTATGCTTTATCGGACACGCATTGCGGAATATAGTTTTCGGCTGGCTTGCAAGGCTTGTTATTTGTTTATAGACCGAATGTGCAAGCTCATCGGTGTTTGTATTGTATTGTCCAACAACCGAGAAACCGTCGATGGAGATAGAGTTTTCGGCATCCTTGATTCGGAGGTCATATTCAAACTCTATGCCCCATTCATATAAAAACTCATTAAGATTTGTGAGTTTAGCACCATAAGAGGGATCGATGAATACCATCAGCGAGCCAAGACCGTCAAGAAATGCGTCTAACTTTTCAATCTCGGAAAGCCCGACTGATTCGTCAACATACCCACCAAAGTCAAATCTGGGTTCGTTTATAATTATCAAACGGGCGGCGGGGTCAATTTCCTCTTTCGACAAGTCAATTGGTCTTACATCATACCCTGCCTCATAGACCATTGTGTAAAGAGCAGAGATATCGCCTGTTATATCAGTATTCTCACCGTGACCGACCGTAAAGTATGCAATCGGCATTTCGGCTGCCGTTACCTGAAGTATCGACGATACGAGAACCTGCTCACCCTTGTAAGCCCAGTAATAATCGGGACTATTTGTGTCTCTTATAAAAAAGCTGGTTTTTTCGTACTTGCGGTATTCAGTTCCACTTTCGACAATGACGCTTGTCGTGTGAACCTCAGTTGATGAAGCTGTCGTGTATTTTTTAAAAAAGTTATAATTGCGGACAACATCCTTGTAAATTATATGGATATTCTTAAATTCTTTTGCTAATAGTTTTGCCGTATTCTGCACGTAATAAAGCATCTGATCGGCTTTGACCTCATCAGGATCCATGCAGAAGATGATGTTGACGTCAGCCTTGATGTCACGAAGCAAGTCAAATGTTGCGTCACTCAGCGTGAAAAGCTCCGTTGCCGTCATGTCTATATACCACATATATTTTGAAGCAAGCGCTGAGAAAATAACGTTGAAAATTATAACAAATGCTATAAAAGTTACAGTTATCGCAACGGCAAAGCCGCCGTACTTAATCTTCTTTTTTAACAGGAAGCTGGATACACTTACAGGTCTCATTATTATCCTTATGCCTCCTTATCAACCCCAGCGCCGCTTCTCATAGACGCGGACAGTGAGAAATATAGCGACTATCGTTATAGACGCATAGTAAACAAAAGCGCCAAAGTCAAAAACACCATGCATGAAATTGCCGAAGCGGTTGAATATTGATATCCAGCTAAAAATGGCGCGTATGGCATAGACGTCAATATACTGGTTTACGAATCCGGCCCCCATAAAAAGAAAGAGCACTACCATTGTTACGACAGCAGCAACCATTTGGTTTTCAGTGAGGGATGAAATGAAAATGCCAATAGACACTGTCGCGCTGCCCACCATTATAAGCGCGATAAGGTTTCCTATCAAAACCGCAGTTGTCGGTTTCGCGTAGCTGTAAAGCGGAATGAAGTAAATAGATGTTAGGGCAAGTATGCCTCCCATCATCGTCATAGCCGACAGATATTTTGCCATGACCATGCCGGTCAGGCTTACGGGAGAAGTTAGAAGCATCTGTTCTGTGCGTGTGCGCCTCTCCTCGGAAAACAGCTTCATCGTCAGCATCGGAGATAATATGATAAAGACGAAAATCATTATCGTAAAGTAGTATTTCGTATTCCACGTCG
This sequence comes from Clostridiales bacterium, assembly GCA_012522015.1. Lineage (GTDB taxonomy): Bacteria > Bacillota > Clostridia > Oscillospirales > CAG-272 > DTU064. Next base: position 1,716 of record JAAYLD010000039.1, on the reverse strand, counting down.
ACATTTTAAGAGTCGTGATGCAAAAAGCTGCAGACGATATTAAAAATGCCGAAGCAAGGAATATATAACCTATGGGCGTTACAAAAAATGTACGCATCTCTTTTTTATAGATGGCACCCATTTTTTATTTCACCCCCTCATTTGCATCATCGGTTATAATAGGACGTCTTCGACGAGCACTTGCACTTTTCCTTCGTATGTCGCTTTGGTCGACAAGTCTAATGAATATATCCTCAAGATCCTCGCCAACCGGTTCAATTCCCACAAGCGGCCAGTTGTTCTGTGCTAAGGCGAAAAAAAGCCCCTTTCGTATATCAACGCCCGGTTCGCTCTCGACAAGATAAACGTATGCATCTCCATCGCGCTCAGGGCAGCGCTCAACGCGTGACACGCCTGCGCGTGAACGAAGAAGCAGCGATACTTCTCGCTGAGGCCCGCAAATTTTAACAAGATACGTGCGGCTTTCGCTGATAGCTGTTGCGAAATCCTCGCGCGGCTTGTCCGCTATAATTTTTCCGTGGTTTATTATGATTATCCTGTCACAGACGGATTGAACCTCGGAGAGAATGTGCGTGCTGAGAAATACAGTATGATCACGGCCAAGTGTCCGGATCAAACTGCGTATCTCAATCACCTGTTTCGGATCAAGTCCGACTGTCGGCTCGTCAAGTATGATAATAGGAGGGTTGCCAATGAGGGCCTGAGCGATAGCGACACGCTGGCGATAGCCCTTTGACAAATTCTTAATCAAGCGTGGACGGACATCGTTGACTTTTGTTACATTACACACATCGGTAATGTGCGCCTCGCGGTTAAAACTGCAGCCCTTTAAGTCGTATACAAAGTTGAGATATTCGTTTACTGTCAGGTCCACATAAAGCGGCGGCTGTTCCGGCAGATAACCTATATTTCGCTTTGTCTCAGTAGGATGATCAAGCACATCCAAGCCAACGATGCGTGCCGACCCTGATGTGCAGGACAAAAATCCCGTTATAATATTTATCGTCGTTGTTTTTCCGGCGCCGTTTGGCCCAAGAAAACCGACAATTTCGCCCTTTTTTATGGTGAAGCTAATGTCGTCAACTGCGTATTTTACTCCGTAACGCTTGACGAGGTTTTCAACTTCAATCATATTGGGAGCTGCTGTAGTTTCATCAACTACAGTGGCTGAAGTTTCGGCCTTTCTCATTAAGTAGTCTCCAAAATGTATAGTTTGCAGTTATGGCTTTTTGAATTATACCACAAAATTTCACAAAAAAACAGCCGCCACAGTGAATTTTCAGCGAAACCGCTTGTCGGTTGTGCGAAAATTCTGTGACAACTGCGTGAAAAAGACACCGGGAACCTATTTTCATGATTTGATAGCGTAAAAATTGCGGTTTTATCTTATGATGATTGCTTCATGCGCTAAAAAGCTCACCGCTTGGCACAGTGTCCTCGTAAATGTAGCTTCCTGTGTCGGTGGAGTCTTCATCGGTATTTATATAAAACAAGTCGTCAAATCCGAAGTCGCAAATGCGCCCGTCGATCGAAAAATTGATATAAAGGGATAAAAATCGTTTTATAATTTTAAAAAATGCGATTGCAGAGAGCATAAAAGCAGATAAAAAAACAATTATCTGAAATCCGCCGTACAACTGCTTTTTTCTCATGAAAACGAACCTCCCGCGAAATATTATCTCCAATGTTATTATATACCTACATCTCGTCCTGATT
>JAAYLD010000038.1 GCA_012522015.1 Clostridiales bacterium | reverse complement strand
GGTGAATAATCCCTTTTGCATGGGGGCAGACATCGCCGTATGCCTTGACATGCGCCATGACGTCATGACGGACTTCACGCTCATATTTTTCCGCGAGCTCATAATCAATATCGTTGATGTGAGCGCGTAGCTCCGCTATCTGTTCATCCGTGATTGGCAGTCCAAGCTCGCGTTCGGCCTCGGCAAGTGCAACCCAAAGTCGGCGCCATGTCGCAAACTTTTCATCAGGGGAGAAAATGCGCTGCATCTCAAGGCTTGCGTATCGGCCGGACAGGGGGCTTTCGTAGTTGTTATGGTTCATATATAAACTCCAAATGTCATTGATAATAACTGGATAACAAAACCGTTAATTTCATTTGCCTCAACGTTTTGCTTGACGCTCAAGCGCAGCACCGACAAGTCCGAGGAATAAAGGATGCGGTCTGTTGGGGCGGCTCTTGAACTCGGGGTGATATTGTACTCCTATGAAGAAGGGATGATCAGACAGCTCTATTGTCTCGACAAGTAGCCCGTCAGGCGACATACCGCCTACTACAAGCCCATTTTTCGTAAAATCGTCAAGATATAGATTATTGAACTCATATCTATGGCGGTGACGCTCGTTTATATAAAGCTCACCATAGCATTTTGCTAAAAGAGTACCGGGTCTGATACTACACGGGTACGAGCCGAGGCGAAGTGTGCCGCCCTTATTGATTTCATCGCTCTGACCGGGCATGAAATCAATTACCTTATGTTGTGAATTAGGATCAAATTCACCGGAGTTAGCATCAGCCCAGCCAATGACGTTGCGTGCGAACTCAATAACGGCAACTTGCATTCCGAGGCAAAGGCCGAGATACGGAATCTTATTCTCACGGGCATATTTTGCCGAAAGAATTTTACCTTCAATACCGCGCGGGCCAAATCCACCGGGAACGACGATACCATCGACATCGCCAAGAAGCTCATCACAGTTATTCTCATCAACTATTTCGGAATCTATCCACTTAATATCAATTATTGCTTCGTGATCATAGCCTGCATGGTGGAGAGCCTCAGCAACGGAAAGATATGCGTCGTGAAGCTGAACGTATTTGCCAACAAGGGCAATTTTTGCAGTCTTTGTGCGGTGTTTGATGCGTTCGATAAGCTTTTCCCAGTTGGAGAGGTCTGGTTCTGGCGCGTCTATATGAAGCTCACGGCACACAATTTCAGAAAAACGCGATGCTTCAAGCATTAGCGGTGCTTCATATAAAACAGGAACTGTCACATTCTCAATTACGCAGTCAGGCTTAACATTGCAGAAACTTGCAATCTTACGGTATATGCTCTCGTCGGTTATCGGCTCATCGGAACGGAGCACAATAATGTCCGGTGTGATTCCGGCGCTAAGAAGCTCTTTTACGGAGTGCTGAGTTGGTTTTGATTTATGCTCGCCAGATGCTTGAAGGTATGGCACAAGAGTTACATGAATATAAATAGCATTCTCTCGGCCGACATCAAATCCAACCTGTCGTATCGCTTCAAGATAAGGCTGGCTTTCAATATCGCCGATTGTGCCGCCGACTTCTGTTATTACGATGTCAGCTTCAGCCTTGCGCCCGACGTTATATATAAATTCTTTTATTTCGTTTGTTATATGAGGGATAATCTGGACGGTACTGCCGAGATATTGCCCCTGGCGTTCCTTTTGTATGACATTAGAAAACGCCTTACCAGTAGTTAGGTTTGAATATTTATTAAGATTTTCATCAATAAAACGCTCGTAGTGACCGAGGTCGAGGTCGGTTTCCGCACCGTCTTCTGTTACATAAACTTCACCATGCTGGTAGGGGCTCATTGTTCCAGGATCGATATTAATATAAGGGTCGAGCTTTTGTGCGGCGACTTTAAGGCCACGAGCCTTTAGAAGTCTGCCGAGCGATGCGGCTGTAATTCCCTTGCCTAATCCGGAGACAACGCCACCGGTTACAAAAATGTACTTAGTCATATGTACCGTCCTTTCACATAACACACGGCGCTGAAACTTTTATAGCGCCGTGCGTCGTTTTCACACATTTTAAGCATGATTATTGCTATTAAATTTATTAATCGCCCTGTAAAACAGGGGAATATTATATTTAATAATTACAAAATAATTACATAGAAAAAACGGCCAAAACAAACATACCCTGTCAATTTTTGTCCATATTATTATGCAGTCAGATTGATCTGCCATTTAGTTTTCTGCTTTACTAATGGGGACTTTTGTGTGACCCACACACATCATGTATTATACACTATAATTTCCGCTAAGTACAGATTTTTTCTTTTGATTATCAGCTATTTTATAAGAGGCCAAAAAAAACAATACAGCATTTATCATAAATTCCTAATTATTATATGTATGTCTTATTGGCTCAACTATTGTATTATTTTTACATTACCTAACTCTCATCAACAAGCGGCGCGCCAAAGACACGATAAATTTTTCACCATTTTGTCATTATACTAAATCATTTTGCTTGTGACAAGTATTTTTTTATAAAAACATTAAACTTATATTTTTTTTCGCTCACTAACTGTCTTAAGTTATAAAAAATAATATCTTAGTGCAAATTAAATACCCTCTATATGTGCCTTATACATATATCGAGGGCTTTGTTTTGAATTATTACTTAATCGCTTAATGTATCCTTCATAAGGCTCAGCTTTATTTATAAAGTCTATAAAATAATAAGTTTCACCACGGTTTACGACAACTATGGCTCTTGTAATGCGGGTTGTAAGCATTATACAGTCTTTACTGTCCTCATCGTTTGCAAAACCATACCATCATACCATTCAGAAAACGCTGCTCTGAGCTTAAGTTTTAGCTCGACATTCTTCGGAATGTTTTACTCTTTTTCAGGTTTTTTGAAAACAAGCTTGACATTGACCCGATGTTAAAGTTTGCAATGGAGTTGAAAACAGGAGGATTACCCTATGCGAATGAAAGAAATTTGCGAAAAGACCGGTCTCACAGACCGTGCCGTGCGTCTGTATATCAGCAGCGGTCTGCTCGCGCCAAAACGATCAACAAGTTACAACGGTTACACATCCATACATTTCAGTCAAGAAGACCTTAAGAAACTTGAAAGTATTGCCGTGCTCCGGCGTGCTGGTTTTAGTATGTCTGACATCCGTGAAATGCAGAATGACGCGTCTTGTATCACCGGAAAGATACAATCCCGCTGTTCTGAACTCGAAAAGGAACTGGCGGAAAAATCTATGATTCTGAAAGCCTTGTCAGCGTCGGAAACAACCAAAGCAGATAGTGTCGATGAACTTGCGGCTCTGCTGAAAGAACCAGCAGGAAGCGCATCAGTACCGAAGGAGGATTCCATTATGAGAAAGATTTCGAAAAAATGCTTCACAACAGAGTATGGACGTTTATTGCACTGCCGTTTCTGGTGATCGGAATTTGGTTCATGTTCTCGCTGTGCATACGCGCCGTTTTCACAGATTTATCTCTGAAGTCCGGCGGAGGTTATGTGCTGAATTATCACGGTCCTGAAGACTGGACAGATATCGTGTTTGGTATCCTGCCGTCTATCTGCCTTATCATCACTGCCGCCATGGCTGTTGTGCATTTCCTCACAAGGAAGCGCGGCTTCCTTATCGCGGCGATGGCCGGGATTCTCGCAGCCGTTGTGCTTATTCTGTTAGCACCTACATATGTTATTGAAAAGATTAGGTTTCTTGCCTTCATTGATTACCGTTTTTCGTTTTTGTTTCACTTGGCTCCTTTTCATGTTAAACATGTTTTTATCATTTGGCATCTCAAGTTGCTGGGTCCATTAGCAATCTCCTTTATCTTCTGTGTAATCGGGCTATTCCGGTCTTTCAGGGAATCGACAGTAGATGAATCAATATGATATATTTAATAACAACTGGGCGATATCCTCTGGCTATAATTATAGATTTGCGAATAAATGCAGAAGAAAAAAGCTAACTGATTATCAAAAATCAGTTAGCTTTTTTACAATAAATATGTCGAAAATGGTGCCACAGACAGCTATAAACCTAACTTTCGTGTCAGGACACGGTTTTTTCATATAAGGATTACTCCCACTC
>JAAYLD010000037.1 GCA_012522015.1 Clostridiales bacterium | reverse complement strand
GTGTTGATGATGGCGGCATTATAACAACGGACAGACCGAAGGGGAATGAGGACACAAAGAAAGAAACGGGCACGGACAGCGAAGATTTACCGGACGATACGGATATAGTTGATTATGGCGATTTCGGTGAGTCGTTTCCCGATGTTTTTGCACCTGCAGGTACTGTCGAGTCTGACGAAAATCATTATAAGAGCGAGGATATCAGCATCACAATAACGGAGAATTACTCCGAGTATGAAGATTATGTCGCGAAATATTACGTATTTGATGTCTATATCCGCAATATCGAAAACCTTTATACTGTCGCATCAACTTCGCGCAGGCCATTTACTGAGCTTGTCGAAAACAGCGGCGCGGTAGCGGTCGTAAGCGGCGACTACTGGAAAACAAACGCGAAGGTAGCGGTTCGCAACTCCGACTGGATACTTGATGCGGAATATATTGATGGGGACATATGCGTTCTTTATGAAAACGGGGTTATGGAAATAATCAGTCCTTATGAATACGACCCGGAATATTTCAAGGATCCCGCCACAGGAGTTTATCAGATATGGGACTTTGGCCCGACCCTTGTTGAGGACGGGAAAGCAGTGACAGATTTCAGAGATCATTCCGATATATCCGGACGCAATCCGCGCTCTGCAATAGGGTACATCGAGCCCGGGCATTATATTTTAATTGTTGCTGAGGGGCGCTGCGATATAACGTATAAAGGAGAGAAAGTTTACAGCAAGGGAATACGCCTTATCGACTTTGCCCGCATATTTAAGGAGCTTGGATGTAAGGTTGCGTACAATCTTGACGGCGGCGATTCGGCATATGCCTATTATGATGACGAGGTGCTAAGGCAGGATTACGAGCGTGCGAATACACCCGGACAATCTCCCCGTGAGATATACGATATTGTCTGTATAGGCGAGGTCGAATAAAAAGGGAGTATATGATGAACCATGCTTAAAATAAAATCTTTGGCAATCTCAGCGCTTGCTCATATAGTGGGTATAGCTTCATTTTATCTCATATTTCTTTATCTTACCGACCTTGAATATCCAAAACTCCTTTTAATATCAGCAAAAACGGGGAAAATACTGTTTCCTTTCTGCATTTTATCATTTACAGCGGGAATTGTTTATCTTCTTATCAGAATTGATGGAAATGGCGGGGAAGCAAGCAAAGGAGGGTTATTGCTTGCGTCGCTGCCGCACCTATCAATGATTTTTTCCTTCCTTGAGATAACGCTTGTCATCACAAACCATCATAATCACGCGATGAATTTTCTTACCGATGACCTTTCTAAGGTTGTCATGTTGTTTTTAGTAATAATATCTCTTATGACCGCTGTTTGCTTGCACGAATGTGCTGTATTTATGAACGTGCAAAGCCGTCGTCAATAGCGATGAAAGCATAGATTAAAACAAATTATTATAAATAACTCCGAATTGATATAAAAAAGCGAAGCATTCTTGGTTTTATCAAGAATGCTTCGCTTTTTGCTTTATTGGGGGATAGTTTTATTTTGCGTAGTTGATATGGAAGATGGTTAAGCCCTTCGCTGCCTCAGCGCGTGATGAAACACTTGTCGGCTCAAGCATTCCATTCTCTCTTTCACCAATTATATTTTTCGAGTATGCCCATTTGAAAGCATCAAGTGCGTATGAGCTTATCTTGCCGGCATCCGGGAACTTGGAGAGGGATGTTCCGTCGGACACATCGTATCCGTAATATTTTGCGAAACGGTAGGTGAATGTTACCATCTGCTCACGTGTGAGGGCCATGCTCGGCGAGAACTGTGTTGCGGATGTACCGGTTGTGATTCCCACCGAATATGCCCATTCGATGGCATTTGCGTAGTAATCGTTCTTCGATACATCTTTGAAAATACCCTTATATGTGACTGACGGTGATCCTGCAATACGGTAAAGCATCGTGACAAACATACCGCGTGTGAGTGACTCTGACGGTGAGAACTTCGTTGTCGAAGTACCGTTCATAACACCGATGCAGTTCATATATGCAGCATACTGATAATACCAGTCGCTTTGCTTTACGTCCGTAAACGGATTGTTCCAACCGATAATTACGTCATAAATTTTAGGTGCGTAAACGTAGATGTCAATTTTCACGGACATTGTGATACCGGTAGGATCGGTGAAGTAAGCTGTTACGTATTTATTCGACTCATTCAGTGCGGCAATCGGACTTACAACGATATCAGCGCCAGATAATCTCTTTGTTGAACCATCACTATATGAAGCAGTTAAAACGAGCTTGTCGCTGTCAAATCTTTCGCCGGCGCGGTAGACAGTGCGATGCGTGCTCGCGGCTCCTATCTTAAGACCGACAAGGGCCCTATACTTGACGATGAGCGGTTCAGTATACTGCTTTGCAGAACCGCATGATATTGTAATGGTTTTGTAGTTATCGTTGGTTGTCAGCGTTTTACCGTTTGGCATGCTCGTCTTAATATCATATTCATCAAACTTTGAAAACGGAACGGTTACTGTGTTGCCGTTATCGTATGTAAGTTTAACGATGAGTCCGGATAAATCAAGATTGTCTCCGATGTAATATTCATTATTTATCAAAGTTATAATTGCTATCGACTTTACTGCTCTGTTTGATACGCTGAGTTTGTTTGTGTTGGAGGTGATATTACCATATGTTATAGTTATTACTTTGCCATTGTGGGTGGCTTTTGATAATATAATACCGTCCTCAAGTGATGTCTTAATGCCGTATAAACTAAAGTCTTTATAGCTGACATTGATATAAGATGCATCGGCATATTTAATCTTTATTGTAAGCTTCGATAAATCGAGGGTATCGCCTGAATAATATGAAAGCTTCGGTTGAGTGACAATTTCAATTGAGGATACTTCTTTAGGCTTAACCGTAATCGGTATTGTCGTGTATACATTGTCGCTTGATCCTTCGATAAATGTTCCAACCCAGACGTAAGCGACATCGTCAGCTGGCGTAAGCTCACGATTCTCATCCCAATTAATGTCATGGTTGCTGAAATCAGCGAAAGCTACGTCAAGCGTTGTTCCGTCTATGTAGGTGAGGGTTACAACAAGCCCGGTGAGGTCAAGTGTTCCCCCTTCGGTGTAAAGAGTCTTTGTGGGCTTAGTCTTGACTTTAATACTCGTCGTCGCATAAAGGTTGCCGACATAAACTGTGAAGGAAGCGGATGTTTTATTGCCAAAGGAAATTGTGACTTTATGTATACCGGCTTCAAGCTCCTCATTATGTGCAGGTGTAACCTTTATATTGTATGTTGCAAAATTAACGTATGAAACTCCGGTAATCCTTCTGCCGTCTCTGTATGTCAGGTTTACAACAAGACCGGACAAATCAAGCTTATCATCAACATCATAGTAAAGTTTATTCGGATAGCTGGATATTTCGATTCTATTTATTACATCAGATGATTTTACTACCGTGATGTCAAACGTTGCTTCTACCGATGACAATGGCTTATCGACGACGCACCCAACTGTAACCGATTTATGGTCTGTTGTTAGCTTATTTGATGTGGAAAGCGAAAGTGTAATGCCGTATTTATCAAAGTCGGGGTATGCGACGGTTATCGGACTATAATTCTCAGGATCAGAAAAAGAGAGCTCTACAACAAGTCCTGTGTAATCGATATAATCACCGACTTCGTAAACGGTTGTATCAGGCTTATTTTTAACGGTAATACCTTTGACGCTTAAACCTGCTCCCCAAGAACTTGCAACAACAGACAGCTTAAAGCTTGTTGATATTGAGCCGCAGCTGATTATGACATCTAACTTATTGTGATCTTTCGTGAGAATTATGCCATTTTCAAGCGATACAGTTATACCGTATTTATAAAATGCTCTATACGGAGCCCTTATAATTGTGTCGTCAAGATAAGTAATGTTAACGGAAAGATCATAAAGGTTCAGACGCGATCCAACACTGTAGTTGGTATCAAACGGTTCAACTATGCTAATGCTCTTGATCGACGACGCAGCGACGGCCGAGTTTGACAGGGCGCTCAGTTCGCTGTCAGCTTCGTTTGCCGCTGAAGCAACAGCTTTAACACGCGCGACATATGATTGCCCGCCGACGATTTCAGCACTTGTATTAATGACTCCTGTCTTTGAAGTTGTCTCATGTGTATATACAGGCGTCGTTGTGTCTGATGTGGAATAAATGTAAATGACATATTTGGAAACAGCGGACGGTGAGTTTTTGTCTGTAATTGTGTAGCTAAGTCCGCCGGATGTCGTATTTGTGGCGAGTGATATCGACGGCGTTTCAAGGCTTGTGCTAGCAAGCACAATTGCGCTTGTCTGAGCCGAAATATCGCCAGCGTAAACAGTTACCTTTGTCCCAATAAGGGAAGATGTGATTGTAGCTCCATGAGCAGGGGACGTAGTTATGCCATATGTATCGAACAAGCTCAATGGAATTACGCTGTTATATTCTCTTCCTGTTTCATCTTCGTAATATAGCTTGACCTTCAGGCCCGAGAGATCGAGTTCAGAGCCTATTACATACGCGAGTTTCGTAGGCTGTGTATAAATCAACAGCGATGTGGCTACTCCTGTAGCGACAGCTTCGTCTGAGAATGAAGAGTAATCGCTGTCGGCATATGTTTTACCGCCAACGGCGCTCGATTTAGCCTTAGCCTTTACTCTTGCTATATAAAGTGTGCCGATTGAAATAGTACTGCTGAGTTCAAAGGTACCTTCTGTTGTCAGCAGGTTATCATACGTTCTGACAAGTGTACCACCGGCAGTGTAGAGCTGAAGAGTATAGGACGCGACGCCGGCGGTGTTTGGGTCGGTGATACTGAAGTTTAACCCACCATCGTCGAGGTTTGGTGTTAGAGTAACGGACGGCGTCGACAGCTTAACCGTTGAGGCGGCAGGTGTGGCGCTGGCCGCTTGAGCGATGATAGTAACAGGTAGCGCGGTGATTATCATCATTGCTGTTAGGGTAATTGCAAGGATCCTTTCGAGTTTCATGGCCTTTCTCCTTTTAGAAGCATATTAAAACGTGCAAGGCAATAAAAACGAAGATGCTAATATAAAATAGACAAAAAAGCAAAGTATAAAGAATGTGCGTACAGGTACATTATACAACAATTAGGTGCTCTGGCACAAGAGACAAAAGATATAAATGGATATATTTACGCAAATTTCACAGCAATATATTTCCATAACATGTCTATCCTTAATATAGACGAAAAAAATAACAAAAAGTTTCAAATAACACAGCATAAAAAATATATTTAATATTTTGTTCATAATTATAATGGCCGCTGTGTACCAGCAGCGGAAATGCCGTTGATAATGTAAGAAACCTCTTATTGACATCAACTTTTTAGCGTGTTATCATTAAATAAATGAAGAATATATTATAAACCCGCGAAGGGGGTGGAACCATGGCCGAGCGATGCGCAAATGCGGTCGAGATTTGTCGGTAGAAACAGCACGTAGTAAGATAGGATTTTGTGTAGAATGCTCTAAAAAAGTCGCTCCCTTCATTAAGTTTATATCGCAAAGTAAAATCTCATCCGTGCGGCTCTTAGATGTTAATGCCGACAAACTACAAGAGATGGGAATTACAGAGAGCGGCATTGCTTACCTTCGCAAATGCTGCTTAAGATATGATGCTAAAAAGAAAGAGAAAGAATCTCAACTGTCAGAGGAAACTGGCGAAACATCAGCGATAACATCAAAGGCGGCAGCAACAAGTATACCTGCAAGCGATGATGACAATGCGAAGACACGTGTTACTCCTGTTGTTGCGTCAAATATTACGCAAAGAAATAATCACATATTAGATATCACCTATGATGATGACGAGGACGTTGAGAGTATCGAGTATGCCAAAAGGCAACGTAAAGGACGGAAATCAAAGCGTAGTACAGTATTTATTGTTGCTGCGTTAGTGCTGGCAGTCGTAGTATTTACAGCGCTGTATGTATTCGGAGTTTTTGGCGGAGGTTTTTTATTTGGCGGAAATAGTCAGGGCGGTAAGCACAGCTCCGATGACGAAAGCATAACAATTAGAGATGTAACAGGCACAGCAGACAACAGTTCATCAGATGACGATACAACAAACATAGGGCCTGGCGAATCTACCTCAGATAATACAACTGATAATCCGGACACGACACATGATAATGAATCGTCTGATGTTGTATGCAATCACCAGTGGGCAGAAGCTACTTGCACAGAACCACGCACATGTACTTTATGTGGTGCGACAGAAGGTGAGGCTCTTGGTCACAAATGGGAAGATGCTACGTGCACTGAACCTAAAAAATGCACTGTATGCGGCGTGACAGAGGGCGAAGCTACCGGTCACCAGTGGAAAGAGGCTACTTGCACAGACCCGCGCACATGTACTTTATGCGGTGCGACGGAAGGCGAGGCTCTCGGACACAAATGGGAGCATAATGATGAGCTTGACGAGGATATCTGCTCGGTTTGCGGCTTAACCATAACGGAGGCCACGCTCGGTTATCCGTGTACGCATAAATGGGCTCCAGCAACCTGCACAGCACCTAAGACATGTACGGTATGTGGTTCAACGCGTGGTGAACCTGTTGACCACAGCTGGGTTGACGCGACATGTACGACGCCTAAAACGTGCTCGGTATGCGGTGCGACGATGGGAGTAGCTAATGGTCATAAGGTATCGGGCATCACGTGCACAGTCTGTGGGCAAGTTGTCGTCACAATAAACGATGTTGGTGTTACATACAGTGATGCGAGCGGGATTGACATAAAAATTGAAACGATTGATAAGGTTATGGGTGGCGATGTAATCTCCTACTACATAACTTATACAATGACAAATACAACACAGTCGACATTGCACGAGGGAACATTTAAGCTGTTCCTTGAGAATGGCAGTCCTATAAATCAGAGCGGGGTATTTGCCGATCTTTCACCGGGCGAAACAAGAACAAAGATAGCAGTGTTTAATATAGCTGTGACAGATATTCCGATGATACTTGAATTTAATTATGATGAGGATGAAACCGACCTCTCAAGCTCATACTTCCGCACAGTCCCGTCGCTGACATCACTTTATTGGCGCCTGCCTTAAATTAATTTTGAGTTTTAAGGTCTTTATAATGTATAAAAATGCCCTCCGTACTCCTACGGAGGGTATTTTTTGGATAATTACATGTTGCGGCTATTTTATTTATTTTATCTTTTTTATGCTGTAGACTAAAAAACTTCGCTTTCATATTTTTTCTTGAGCTCAGTAAGCATGGCGTCGGAGTGAGCCTTGATAAGCGCTGCATACCGCGCAGTGATGATAATTTCAAGAGATTCTGCAAGTCTCTCATGTGCGCCGGGTATTTGGGGGTTTAAATCTTCATCTCGGATACAATCGTTGATGCGTCGGCGAAGGAGTTCAATGTCATATTGCCCATCGTCCAAAATACTATCGGTTATTCGGCAAATGTAGTCATAAAGTAATGACTCGGGGATTATATCATCTGTTTTTATGCCTGCAACACCATTTATGTATTTAAGCAGAAACGAAATATCGGCAAGATGCATAGCGTCGCGAAGCATTTTTATAATTAAAATACGGGCGAAATTATCCTTTGTATAAAGCTTGTTGACGGTATTTGCAATCCAACCGCGCTTCACCCAGTTCTGTAGTGTCGAACCGTCAAGACCGGTTATGTCTCGTACCTGAGAAAGCATTATACCTTCTTTAAGATAAAAAATCTTACCGAGAAACTCAAGCCCTGTCGAACCATCCATATCTTTTTTAAGCAGAATAGTTCCCGGAATTTTATCGTCAATTATGCCAAGGTACATATCATAACCTCCTCATTGGTTCTACATGGATTATATCATACGGTCACGGGATTGTCAAGCGCTGGCATTGGATTTTAATATATTTTATAAACATTTTAAAATTTTGTATTAGTTATACATATGTGTAACAATATATAAATGTTTTATACACATGTATATATTGGATATTGATTTTTTACAGAAAAATGTGTTTAGTGAAATAAAATTTTGTGGACTTTTTATGTGAAATAAGATATAATTTATTATAATTAAATAGTAATATGCGATTGATGTTTTTTATCGCATTATCAACAGTTATCATAATTTGCTTTTAGGGCAAACCACTAAAGGAGGAAAAGCGCAGATGGAATACAGAATAATGGAAAACATTGGGGCAAAAACGTCGCTTCTTGGCTTCGGGTGCATGAGATTTACGAGTAAAAAGGATGGCGGTGTAAACGTCAAAAAAGCGTTTGCACTTATTGACGAAGCTTATAAGAACGGTGTCAACTATTTCGATACAGCATATGCTTATCTTAATGGTGAAAGTGAAAAAATTGTCGGTGCCGCGCTTGCTCGTTATCCGCGCGAAAGCTTTTATGTCGCGACGAAGCTGCCGACATGGCTAATCGATTCAAAGGAGAAAGCAGAGGCCATATTCAACGAGCAGTGTACACGCCTTGGCGTGGATTACATAGATTTCTACCTGCTTCATTCGTTAAATCGTTATAGTTATGATAAACTTGTGTCGCTCGGCATACCGGAGCTTTGCGAAAAGTGGCGCGCTGAGGGCAAAATCCGTTATTTCGGATTTTCTTTCCACGATAATTATGATGCATTTGAGCATATATTGACATCGCGCAAGTGGGATTTCTGTCAGATTCAGCTTAACTATATGGATTCCGACGAACAGGCAACAATGCGCGGCTATGAGCTTGCCGAGCGTATGGGCGTTCCGATCGTTATAATGGAGCCGATTAAGGGCGGCACACTTGCTCGTCTACCTCGGCCTGTTATGCGTCACTTCAAAGCTATTGATCCGAATGCTTCTGCAGCTTCGTGGGCTCTGCGCTGGTGCGGTTCGCTGCCGAACGTTAAGGTTATATTAAGCGGTATGAACGAAAGAAGCCAGCTCGTTGACAATCTTGCGACATTCAATGAATTCCGCCCCCTCTCCGATGAAGAACAAGCGGCTGTTGCAAAGGTTAAGGCTACAATCCTCTCACGCGTCAGAAACGGCTGCACAGGCTGCCGCTATTGCGTGCCATGCCCGCAGGGTGTTGATATACCGCGTGTGTTTGGTTTCTGGAATGAATACGGTCGTTATATGCGCCGTGCGGATACTCGCCGCAGATGGCAAGGTTTCAAGGCTGAAGCAAAACCTGATCGCTGTGTTGCCTGCGGAGCATGTGAGAAGAAGTGCCCGCAGAAGATAAGTATTATCGAAGATCTGCGTAGGGCTAACGCTGAGCTTAGTGCCATAAAGTGATATAGCAAAATAGACTTATCAAAGTAAAATAAAAAACAATAAAAAAGCGACCAGTATCTTTTGTTGGGTACCGGTCGCTTTTGTTTTATGAAATTTGATATTTAAACTAAAGATAAAAAGGGAATATCAAAACCATCAAAGCTTCGATTCAAAGTAGTCGAGCACGGAAGGGAGCATCCTATCCCAAAAATCCCAAAAGTGCACGCCTTTGTCTTCTGTGTAGCGATAGCCCGGGTAAGATATTTCCTCCATGAAGCGGCGGAAGCGGATATTATCTTCGTATAGGTAATCTTCCGTTCCGCATATCTGCCACAGCTCCGGCAGAGGGGAGTTTGACCCAAGAGCGCGCCGCACGAGAGCATAAAGGTCACTGTCCGAGTTCGGGAGTGTATTTACATAATCGACACCCCAGTTGTTCTTGGCGACATCGGGCCAGAAGCGGCACTCAACTATTCTGTAAACAATATCCGTGACGCCTGACAGGCTTATGGCAGCCGAGAAAAGGTCAGGCCGCGACAGTGCCAGCTTAAAGGCCCCGTACCCGCCCATTGAATTGCCCATGACAAAGCGGCGGGCGCGGCTTTTAGTAAATCCAAAGGTGCGAGTAAGCTCTGATGGCAGCTCGTCTGTTATCTGCGTATAAAACTTCTCACCGGTCGCTGTGTCGGTGTAATATGAGAGACGAGCATCAGGTGCAACAGCGGCAAAGCTATGCCCTTCAAGTAAGCTTTTAATGCGTGTGCCGCGAAGCCATGAGTGCGTGTCGTCCCACATCCCGTGTGTTATCATGACATACGGAATATCGCTTCCGTCAGATTCGCATGTGGCACGTTTAGCAAGCGCATCCGGAATCATCACCGTGTATGTTGCAACTCGTCCGAGCGCCAGTGAATAATATTCCACGTCGCGTATGAGCATACGTCACCCCTCCAAGATTTAGTACAGCGGCTCGTCGCGTCTTGTGATAAGGTTATTGATATAGCGTGCGACATAGACGCCCTCGGAGGAAGCCTGGGAGAGCGAGCGTGTAGTGCCAGAACAGTCTCCGATGAAGAAGAGACCGCGCTGTGCGCTCTCAAAATGATTATCGACGGCCACAACTGAGTTGTAGAACTTGACCTCAGTACCATAAAGGAGGTTGCCGTAGTTAGCAGTGCCGGGGACAAGCTTATCGAGCGCAAATATCATCTCAATTATTGTATCAAGCGTAGCTTTCGGAATGCATAGCGCAAGGTTACCGGGCGTTGCCTCAAGTGTCGGACGTGTAAATGTCTCACGCAGGCGCTTTTCGGTTGTACGGCGTTCTTCAAGAAGATCGCCGAAGCGCTGAACCATAACGCCACCGGCAAGCATGTTTGTAAGCGCTGCTATGTGTTCACCGTAAGCATTTGAATCGCGGAATGGCTCTGTAAATCTATGAGTTACGAGAAGAGCAAAGTTTGTATTTTCTGTATGAAGTTCAGGATCGTCATAGCTGTGACCGTTCACAGTGATGATGCCGTTAGTATTTTCCGCAACAACACGTCCGTGTGGATTCATACAGAAGGTGCGGCATGCACTGCGTGTTTTAGGTGAACGGTACACAATTTTACACTCGTAAACTTCGTTTGTTATAGGCTCCCATATCTCTGCAGGGCATTCAAAGCGAATGCCTATGTCAACGCGGTTGTTGGCGTTTTCAATTCCGTATTGGGAGCAAATCTCGGATGTCCACTTCGATCCGCTGCGACCAGTAGCTATGATGATATACCGGCTTGTGAACTGCTCACCGTTCTCGGAGGTAAGTATCCAAGCATCACCGTCTCCACTTTTGTCGACAGATATGACTTCTGTATAATAGCGTATTTCTATATGCGAAGAAATATATTCAATTAAATTTTTCAATATTAAATAGTTGCGCTCTGTGCCAAGGTGGCGCACCTGGGCATCAAGCATGTGAAGGTCGTACTGAAGGGCACGACGCTTGAGGTCTGATCCTATGCTTGAATACATCTTAGCGCCCTCGCCACCGAAGGCTAAATTGACAGAATCGACGTATTTCATTAGCGAAAGGGCAGGCGTGTCACCGATATAGTTACAGAGATCACCGCCGAATTGGTTTGTTATGTTATACTTGCCGTCGGAGAAAGCTCCAGCGCCGCCTATACCGGTAGTTATGGAACAGTAGCGGCATCTAATGCAGTTTTTAATCTTTACGCCGTCGATCGGGCACTTGCGTTTCTCAAGCGGTGCGCCTTTTTCAAGAATTATTATTTTAAGTGAGCTGTTGCGTTTGACAAATTCATAAGCGGCGAAAAGTCCGCCGGCACCGCCGCCGGCAATTATTACATCGTAAGTATTCACGTTTTATAATTCCTTCGTTTCGGTGGTTTTTATTTTTTATTGCCACTGTCTTTTTGTAAAATAAGACAGCATATATAGCACAACGTATGTATTTTAACACAAAAGCAAACGATAATTCAACAATGGGTTAATATTGACATTAAAAGACATTTTTAATAATATGCACATCGTTATTTGTTATATGCAGTATAAAGCAAAAGCAGCGTATAAAAGACAGCTTTATTACAGCTAAAAGACGAGAAAAAAATAAAAATCACCCGTCAAGCTAACTTTTAATATTGCCATCTGATGCGATATTTCGCTCAAAATGATATATATACTGCTGTAAAACTCCGGCATACGGTGAAAGCTTGCCAAGTTTTTTGGGGTCATCAAAATACTTGCCCGCTGTCCGCTTTATCCAGACGTCAGACGGGAACTGAGACAGGTCACCGAAGCCGTACAGAAGGGCACAAGCGGCAACCTTTGGGCCGACGCCCTTTATTTTAAACAGAAGTGATGCGGCATCCCCGCCCGCTTCAACTGCGTGCTGTACATCGTCAAGCGACATCTCACCTGTTGTTATACGCCGTGCGGCGTCAAAGACATATTTCGCGCGAAACCCCATTTTGGAAGGGGCGAGGGCATCGTAGCCAGCCTTATATGTAGCGGATGGGGAGGGGAAGGAGCCGTATTCATACCCGCGGTGTGAAACCGGTTGTCCAAGACGCAGGCACAAGTCGGAGATAATCTTTTTTATGCGGGGGATGTTGTTATTTTGGGAGATAATAAACGAACAAAGGGCTTCCCACGGCTCCTGTCGCAGTATTCGTATGCCGCATCCGGCAAAAGCTGCAAGCGTCATGCGGTGTCCGCCGCCAAAGTGTTCCACAATAGCGCTGTTTATATAGGCATAATCGACGTCAAAGCCGAAATACCGGTACCAGATTTTATAAAAGTCGTCCGCAGTCGCACCCTCAATTATCACAGTGTCAATATCTGGGGAAATAACGTTTATGTAGCGCCCGTATGCGACGCCACCCCATGCGGAAAAGTTTCCGTATAACTCCGGGTATGTGTTTTCTTTTGGATCAAAGCGAAAGCACTGACCGCAGCCGAAAGTGAGCATAGCGTCAAAGGGGTAAACGCCGCGAACAGTGACGTAAGGTACGCCGTCCGGGGACGTGGATTCGGTGACATTTAATTGTGTTGTGGTGGATTTTATGTATGTATGGGGGAAAGCCCCCATATTAATATTTGAGGTGATCATTATTTTAAAATTCTAACCTGCTTACTTATATAGACTGTAATAGGAAATAGTATACAAGTATCGCTATTGCCAAATGCGTCTCTTCGTTATATAATGTTTATACTATATATTAATTATAATTATGCCGCGCATTAAAATCAAGTTTGCGGCCTTTGGGTAAAAACAGAAACGGAAGCAATTATATAGAAAAACAAAGCAAGAAAAGAAACGGAAGAATTATTATGGAGCGCATTTATACAATCCCCGTAAACGAAAAGTTCGAGGAGTCAGCGAAGGACGCATCAAACGGTTGCCCCTTCTGCGCCCTCTTCCGCATGCTTGAGGAAAATGAGCTTGAAATCATCCTCGGTGCGTCGATGATGGACCCCGATATACGCATAAAAACAAATGAGGTTGGTTTTTGCCCCGTCCATTATGACATGATGTACGCGCGCGGCAACCATCTTGGGCTTGCTCTTATGCTTGAGAGCCATTTTGCCGAACAGCGGCGAGCACTTGAAGTAAGCGGCCTTTCGGCTATTATAAAAAATCCGAGCGATAAAGCAGTTGATTCATTGACGAAGCTTGAGCGTTCATGTTACGTTTGCGGCAAGATTAACTACCATTTTAAGCGTATGGTTGAAACGGCGGCTCTTCTTTATGATACGGAGGAGCAGTTCCGCGAAAAAGCCGCAGCACAACCGTATTTTTGTCTCCCGCACTACCGCGATTTCCTCGTTGAAGCTAAGCGGCGCATGAATAAAAAGAATTTTGCGCAGTTTTATAAAGTTATATCGGCACTCGAGCTTGACTATTATGATACGATTTCAGCGGATGTTTCGTGGTACTGTAAAAAGTTTGATTATCGATATGGCGATGAGCCGTGGTACAATTCAAAAGACGCTGTTCCTCGCGCAATAAAATTCTTATCGGGCGATATTCATCGTATAAATAAAAAGTAATCGTGTAATATCGGGCGCACAAACATATTTGATATTTAAGAATGGAGGCAGCACGATGCCGGTAAAAGATGAGATCATGAGCCTTTACCGCTCTGACATGCCAAGAATGCGGCTAATTCCCGCTATCGTTTGCGCTGTTTTAACAGCGCTGGCGGGAGCTATGTCCGGGGTATATGCCGGTAAAATTATTGGCGTCGTTTTTTTGATTGCTGCTACATCAGTTTTCGCTGCGCTCCTATTTATGTTTAGGCGTCCGTTTATACTTGCATCACCTCTTTTGTCACTCGCAGCCGCCGCTATCATAACTGGGACGCTGACAGCCGCCCTTACAGCTTTCGCATATGCGCTGCCGGCGGCAGCTACAGCGCTTTCTGCTTACAAGGGACGCACAAAATCTGTGACTGTCACATATACATCGCTTGCAATGGCAGCCTACGCTGTTTTAATCATACTTTTCATATTTATCATCAGCGGCAGCGCGATTCCAAGCTATGATGAGCTTCTTTCCCGTATAACAGCGGTGTTTTCATCGATTACAGTTAAATCCGGTGGGCAAAAAGTGCTGCTTTTCACAAAAGAAGCGGCAAAACGCTTGGCGGAATATGTACTTACGATGCTTCCTGCGATAATAATCGTATCAGTCAGTGTTGCATCGTTTTTAATTGTATTCTTATTTGATCTTTTAGCACGTCTTTTTTCCTTCACCAGTTATCTTCCGGAGAGGTGGATATACATCCCCGCAACCCCCTCAGCCGTAATCTTTCTCATTAGTTGTACTGTCTCCGCTACCCTAATACCATATCATAAAGCTGATGTCATCGGATACGCGGCTGAAAATATCGTTTATATTTTCCTGCCGGCCATGCTGCTACAAGGAGTGCGAAAATCTTTTTCTTATTTTCGTTACAAGGGGCAGATTATTATTTTTATAATACTGTCCGTCGTTTTAATGGCAATTTCATTATCAATATACCTGATGACCTTTTCATATATCGGCGCTATCTCACTTATATGGGCATCGGTTCGCTCCCGCTTGCGTGCAAGACACAGCGGAGGTGACAGTGACGATAATGATAATAACAGTGGTAATGATGATTACCATGACGGGGGTTATTATTTCGATCGTTGACGGTGCCAAGGGTACCTTAAAACGGCATATTAATTAGGCTGTAAATATAGAAGTTAAAACATAGGAGGGCATAAATTATGCGCGGCAGCGAAAAAAAACGCCGGGGCGGGATGTCCATAAACGGCGAAACGCTTTTTTATGTCGCTTGCGGTGTGGCATTTATTGTTGCGCTTGCTGTGATTGTTACGCTCACGGACGTTAATGCGCTGTCCGCCGGAATTGCAGCAGCTTGCCTTTATACGGTCGCTGTTGCCGTTTATACTGTTGTATCAAGGCGTGGAACGGCGGGTGCGGCCATGGCGGAGGATAAAATTTTGTCCCCGCTTCTTGGCGATGTTATGCTCGACGCTATGAATCGCCACTCAGTATCGGCCGCTCTTTGCAGTGAGGAAGGCATAATACTATGGCGTAACGGCACTTTCGCAGCGCTCGCGCTTGATCTTGGGCATGGCGGAAAGCTGCTTGGCGTTAATTTCACGTCAATTATTCCTATAAAACTGCTAACAGCCGTTCGAGACCCCGGGGGCGCCACTGTTGAAGTCGAAGGACGCTCACTGCGCGTCGGCGGCTACCGGTTCCGTATAAAGGACAAGTCCTTTTATGTTCTAACAGTTCAAGACCGCACTGAAACGGAACGCCTTATCCGCGAGCTGCGTGAGGAGCGAACGCTTATCGCGCATATCGTTGTCGACAACCTTGACGAACTCTTGCAATATGACCAGAGTCAATATCATGATGCAAGCCACGCTGCTGACATGGCGCTAAAGAAATGGGCGGAGTCCGCTGGCGGAATTATTCGTGAATATGAGCGGGATAAGTACATCTTCTTTTTCCGAGAAAAATTACTTGACGAGTTTATTGCCTGCAAATTTGATATACTTGATAAAATCCGCGATATACGCGTCGGGGATGCCCGCATGCCCGTAACAATATCAGTCGGTATATCAAGAACAGGAGGAACGCTACTTGAACGAGAGAGGGCGTCATATGCTGCTCTTGATACGGCTCTGCAGCGCGGCGGCGATCAGGTTGTAGTCAGGTCAGATTCCGGTACTGAGATATATGGCGGCAGAACGCGTACTGTACAGCGCCATACAAAGATCCGCTCGCGTGTCATAGCAAACGAGCTTGTTATGAGAATGGCGGAGGCTGGAAATGTTCTTGTCATGGGCCACCGTTACCCCGATTTTGACTCATTTGGCTCATGCATCGGTGTTGCACGCCTTGCTATGTTCTGCGGCGTACCTGTAAATATAATCATTGACGATACTGATGATGCAATTAAAAACTGCATACGCCATCTGTCGCCGCTGCGCGAATATGAGGGCGTCTTTATTGACGGAACATCAGCTCTTGATCTTTTGCGCTCCAATACACTGCTTGTTATATGCGACGTAAATAACTACGAGCTTTTCGAGGCGCCTGTACTGTTCCGCATGGCACATGACACAGTTATAATCGACCACCACAGAAAGACTGTCGACCCGCCAAAAGAGCCTGTCTTAAGCTATATAGAGCCGTCTGCCTCATCAACAAGCGAGCTTCTTGCCGAGATGCTTGAGCAGACGCTTCATACAAAGTCACTGTCAGGGGCGGAAGCTGACGTTCTTTACGCTGGGATGCTGCTCGACACAAAGCAGCTCTCGCGCAATACAACGCCACGGACATTCTCCGCCGCTCTGTACTTGCAAAGCTCTGGTGCCAATCCGGAGGTTGTACAGGAATTTTTTAAGACTGCGCTTGATGATTTTAAGCGTGAAGCTAAATTTGAATCAAATATCACCGTTTACCGTGACAGCATAGCGATAGCTTGTGCCGGAGAAGGCGATCCTGCTGACCGCATAGCAGCTGCAAAGGCCGCTGATAAACTTCTTATGATACAAGGCGTGATTGCGTCATTTGCCGTTGTCTCAATCGACGGAACTGTTCATATATCTGCTCGCTCAACAGGAGAAATAAACGTTCAGCTTATACTTGAGAGTCTCGGCGGCGGAGGACACTTTACCGGAGCCGGAGCCCAGTTGCAAGCGACGAGATTAGAGGCAGCTCTTCGCGCCCTGAAAGCGGCAATAGATGCTTATATTGATGGCAACGAGCAAAAAGAGGAGCAAACGACACGCGAGGCAACAGCGCAATTACAGTTGAATGATAAGGAAAAAGGTAAGGAAAAGAGGAAAGGAAATAAACAAAACTTAGAGATAAAAAACAGTAAAGCAAACAATAAAAACGAAAGGCGGACTGTTGATATGAAGGTCGTACTACTTGCGGATGTTAAGGGTCAGGGTAAAAAGGATGATATAATAAACGTCTCAGACGGGTATGCGCGCAATTATCTTATTCCGCGCAGGCTTGCAGTGGAAGCTGACGCGAAGGTGCTCAATGAGATAAAAAACCGTGAGGCGGCAAGGAAACGCCGCGAAGAAATGGAGCGTCAGGCCGCAAAGGAGTTAGCGGAGAAAATAGCCGCGCTGACTGTAAAAACAAAACTTACAACGGGTGCTAACGGCCGTGTTTACGGCTCAATTACGGCAAAGGATATATGTGACGCTATGGAAGAACAGCATGGGATTACGTTTGATAAACACAAACTTGTGCTGCCCGCACCGATTAAAGCTTTGGGAGCGCATAGTATCCCAGTAAAGCTTTATGCTGATATAACCGGTACGATCAATGTGATTGTTACAGATAAATAAGTCTTGAGGCGAAGAAAAGCAGATGAGTGATATAAACCCGATTGAAAGGAAGCTTCCGTTTTCTCTTGAAGCGGAACAGGCTGTGCTGGGAAGCGTGCTTATAGCGCCGAACAGCTTCAATGAAATTGCTGATATAATCACAAGCGATGATTTTTATCTTGACGAGCATCGCGAGCTTTATCTTACGATGCAGGAGTTATTCCTTCAAAGCCGCGATATAGACCTTGTTACTGTCATTGACATGCTTGTCAAGCGTGGCATTTATGACACCGCCAGCGGGAAAGAATATCTCAAGACGCTTGCGCAAATAGTCCCGACGGCGTCAAACGTGCGGGATTATGCAAACATAGTCAAAGACAAGAGCATGCTGCGCCGCTTAATAGAAGTGTGCGACGAAATTTCAAATACCGCGTATTCGGAGGGAGAAAGCGTCTCCGACTTAATCGACATAGCGGAGAATAAAATACTCTCTATTGCCCGCGGTACGGAGCGGTCGGGATTTGTCCACATAAAAGACATAATAATCCGTGAGTTTGAAAGCTTTACTAAAGCTGCGGAGAACCCGGATGAAATTATAGGCATACCCTCCGGATTCTCAGATCTTGACCGCGTAATTGTCGGCATGAGCCCGGGCGATCTCGTTTTAATCGGCGCGCGTCCCGGTATGGGTAAAACATCGTTTGCTATGAATATTGCTGTCAATTTTGCAAAGCGGTCACGCAAAAAAGTGTGCGTTTTCTCACTTGAAATGCCGGGACAGCAGCTTGCTTTGCGCCTTTTAGCAAGCGAGGCGCGCATAGACAGCACGAAGATGCGATGTGGTACGCTGTCGGACGATGAGTGGGCAAGGCTTGCTGACGCATCGACAAATCTTTCAATGTGCGAAATATACATAGACGACACGAGCGGCATAGGAGTTGCCGGTATGAAAGCGAAGCTTCGCCGCATGAAGGACGTCGGTCTTATCGTTGTCGATTACCTTCAGCTTATACAGAGCGATAGACGCTCAGAAAACAGGGTGCAGGAGGTAGCCGACATATCGCGAAACCTTAAACTGCTCGCTAAGGAGATGCAGATTCCGCTGATATGCTGCGCACAGCTTTCGCGTGGACCGGAATCACGTCAGGACAAACGGCCAATGCTGTCTGATTTGCGTGATTCGGGCGCTATTGAGCAGGACGCTGATATAGTTATGTTTCTCTATCGCGGTGAGTATTATAAAACTTCCGGTGCCGAATATGAAGATGCGGAAATTATTATCGCTAAAAACCGCCACGGCCCGGTTGGAAACGTTAAAATAGGCTGGTTCGGCAAGTATACGAAGTTTGTGACGATTGCAGACGATTCTTACGAACAATTAGCAAGCGGAAAATAAAAATAAACATAAAGTTAACATAAAAAAAGGACATTATGATATACGAGTATAAAATACAAACCGGAAAAAGGGGATTTTATTCGATAACGGAGGAAGTGAAGGAGGCTGTCGCGCAAAGCGGCGCCAGGGAGGGCATATGTGTCGTCTTTTGCCCGCATACGACGGCGGCTATTACAATAAATGAAAACTGTGACCCCGACGTTGTACATGATCTTACAGTTGCATCCGACACTTCATTCCCCGATAAGCGCGATTTTCGCCACATGGAAGGGAATAGCGCTGCTCATATGAAATCGTCTGTTTTCGGCGCGTCTGAGGTGTTTATTATAGAAAATGGAAAGCTCGTCTTTGGCACATGGCAGGGCATATATTTTGCCGAATTTGATGGCCCGCGCACAAGGCACTATTATGTGAAAATTATAGCGGGTTAAATACCATAGCCATAAAAAGAGTGAGTTAAAGCAACCGCTGCCCGTTTTTATTTGAAATAGTGTAATTAGAATTAAAAGCCACGACTTTTTCGGTCGTGGCTTTTGCGTTTAGTTTATATGCTGCTTTATGCTGCTGTTTTTTGCCGATCTCACTTGAACTTTTGTGTGCTTTACATCTGCATCTTTTGTATCTGCGGTATGGCGCTCCCTGCTATGAAATACTGTATCCGTTGCGGCAAGAAGCGCCAAGTATAAAGCGGACCCCGCTATCATGAATAGAGCAGTCGAGAGCCCATCAGTATGACCGTAAAAACGCGGCACACGATTTATTATAAAGCGCATTGCGGCGCACGCCAGTAAACTACAAACGAACGGCTTTATGAGCCACATGCGTAAATCCAGTCGTGGGCGAATTATGCGGATTAAGCGAGTGATGCTCAGAGCGGTATTTATTACCTCAGCGATTATAATAGTGGCGGCGTACCCCGTCACACCGAATATAGGGACTAAAAAATATACAAAAATTACGCTTAGCGATGCGTCAGCTATGTTTACCTTCATGCAGTAAAGCTGCTCACCCATGCCCTTAAGTAAGCTGTCTATGGCTGTATCAAGGTACATAACCGGAATTAGGGGGGCAAGCATTCTTATGTAATATCCAGCCTGTTCACTGTCAAAAAGGACATGGCCAAGCTCGTATGAAAAGCACATCATAATGCCCGAAACACCGACGCCAAAAAGCAGCGTCACCCGGATGACACGCTCTGTTATACGGCGTATGTGCTCCATCTGACCGCGTGCGCGGCATTCCGATATTTCTGGTACAAGCAGTGATGTGAAAGGGCCAAGTATAGCGTACGGGTATAAAATAACAGGCATTGACATGCCATGCAGTGTGCCGTATGCTGCAAGAGCTGCAGTTGGATCAGCGCCCCCGCGGCGAAGGCGATGCGGTATAAGAAGATGCTCCGTTGTAACAAGACCGCTTCTAACATAAGCTGATAGAGCAACGGGCAGCGCTATTGAGCATATATTTGCCATTGCCTCGCGTAGGGAACGGGCGCGAAGGGCGCCGGTAACCGCCGAGCCGCCTTCGTCGGCTATATTTGGCGGCGGCCGCAGCAGGGGGGAGGTCGGCGGCGATGAAAGAATAGATGATGACATTGACAATGATTGTGAGCTGTCAGGTGCGCTGTAATGGCGGTGACGGTCAGCGCGGTATAGGATGTATATAAAGGCAAAAGAAAGAGCTTCGGCGACGGCGCCACCTCCGACGACAGCAATAAGTGCATATTCAAGCCCGGACGGCGACAGAAGCAAAAGGCCGCCTGTTATCAACATGACCTTCACCGCCTGCTCGCCGACTTGAGTCACAGCGTTTTTATAAACGCGCCGACAGGCATTAAAATAACCGGAAAGTGCGCTTGATAACGCTATTGGCGGCAGTGTCAGCGCAAGCAGGCGAAGAGCGGGAACTGTGCGCGCATCTCCAAGGATTGATATGCCAATAGGTTTTGCTGTTATTAAAAGAAGAGCACATCCGGTTAATCCAAAGGCAACGCTGTATATCATCGCGGAGTTCATAACATTTGAGAGAATGCGCGGTGCATCACTTTTTTTCGCTGTAATGACAGTTTCGGCTGTCATTCTTGTAACGGCAAGCGAAATACCGCTTGTTGCAAATGTGACAGCAAAGCCATTTACACTCATGACGAGCGTAAGAAGCCCCATGCCTTCTGCACCGACCTTTTCCGTCAGTATGACATTAAAAGCTACCGATACCGTACGCATAACAAGCGAGACGGCGGTAAGCATAAGAGCATTTATAAAATATCGTTTGACATTTGTCATAGCAAGTGCCGCCCTGTCCCACCTATTGTACGTATATATTGAATTATGTAACGTATTTTTTCTTTGTATTTATTAAGTGAAAACGCTCTCGATGATTTTTCCGCATCCCGGTGGTGAATAGCGCCAGTAATCAATATGCTTAGTTTCTGCCGGATTTATAAAATACCTAGGTACTGTGCCGTCACGCAGTATTTCACCACGGTAGACGCCGACGATGGCAAGCTTAATTTTCATCCGCTCGGGAGTAATGCTTTTTATATAAACGGCGGCGCTCTGTCCGCATACAATGTCATCGCGCGGCTCTGCTAAACCTGTAAGGTTCGGCGTTAGCTCCACAAATGCCCCGTAATCCTCGACGGAGCGGACAATACCGGCAACAGTTTGACCCGGCGCAAACATGGCGGCATTTTCTTCCCATGTGCCAAGAAGCTCACGGTGCGTAACACATATGCGTCCCGTTACCGGGTCAATGCTCTTTATAACGACATAAATGCGCGCGGACAGCGACAACCGCTCGTTCGGATGGGATATACGCGATACCGATATGCAGGCCACCGGCAGGAGTGATACAATGCCGCAGCCGATATCGACAAAAGCACCGAAACGTTCAAGATGAGTAACCTTCGCCGGCACTATGTCACCCCGAACCAAGTCCGATATGTAGCAGCGGGCGCATTCAAGCTGTGCGGCACGGCGTGATAAATAAGCTATCGGAACACGCCCTGATGTATCTATGTATTGAACTTTGAAGCAGACAGCACGTCCGACACGAGTTATCACGGCTATGTTTTTCAGTTCCTCTCCCGCGCCCGTGAGCTGAACCTCCTCCCGGCGTATAATACCAATGACTCCCCCAAGATCAACGCGAAGGTCGTAGTTTTCACTGTCGCACATGATAGCAGGCGCTTCGCATATTGCGTCCGTTGTCATCGCCCGCTCAAGTCCGGCAAGCGATGAGACATAGGAACGGTTTTCCGCAGTACCAATGCGGTAGCCCTCTGGTAAATACCTGTTGTTTTTCATTTTCCCACCCTTTAAACGTTTAGTTTTACGTTCAATTCTATGCAGGACAAAGCCAGATAATGACCGCTTTGATACTGCTGCGCAAAGCAAAAAGCGCTCACAGGACAAAATGTCACTGTGGACGCTTTATTTTATGCTTATTATTAATCAACAGGCAAAAGCTGACAATATCACATATCCATATCAAAAACGGGCCTACAAATCTCCGGCGTTATACCTGCGCTCATAAGAGCGTCCGCCGCCGATACGGCGTCTTTGTGGCGTGCAAAAAGCCCGAATATGGCAGGACCGCTTCCGCTCATAAGAGCGCCGACGGCTCTGTGTGATGTCATAATGTTTTTTACCTCATCAAGTCGGCGAGCGGTGTCAGCTTCCGCCGCATCCTCAAACATGTTGTATAGCGCTGAGCCAATAGTATCAATATTTCCACTGTCAAGCGCCGGAAGAAAATCATCGAGTGTGCGGCAAGGTTTTATACCCAGCGCGTCTATGCGTGCATACGCTTCTTTTGTCGATGTTGCGCCATACGGACAAGCGATTACAATATAACAGTCCGGCATAGGCGTGCATGAGGCGAGTATTTCCCCGCGGCCGTGGGCTATGCGCGTGCCTCCCATGATGCAAAAAGGAACGTCAGAACCAACACGGGCGCCAATATCGGCAAGAATGGCGCGTGATAGAGGATTACCATAAATTTTGTTCAGCGCAATTAAGGTCGCCGCTGCATCAGCACTGCCGCCGGCAAGCCCCGCTGCGACGGGGATTTTTTTATCAATGTGTATATTAATCGAATATTTTTTGTTCGGGAATAAATCCATGAAAAGAGCAGCGGCACGATAAGCGATATTAGTGTCTTTACACTCAAGAGATGGAAGCGAGCAAGAAAGGCTGATTTGCTTATCGCCCGCTTTGTCCAGCATAGCTTCGACCGTAACCGTATCAGCAAGGGATACGGTCTGCATTACACTTTCAATGTCGTGATAACCGTCAGGTCGCTTGCCCATAACAGCAAGGAACAAGTTAATTTTGGCATATGCAAAAGTTACAATTTTCATTTTGAATTTACCATTCATCCGATAAGCCAGCGGCTGAGAGGGTTCTTTTTTATTTTTACTGCGCGGTGCGGGCAAAGTTCCTGACAGCAGAAGCAATTTATACATTTGTCGCGGAATATGACCGGAACCTTTGATGGACGGGCATGCTTTGCATTCTTTTCGTATTTTTCAGCCTTGTCTATTTTCATCATCGTAATAGTTTTCGCAGGGCATGATGCTGCGCACTCGCCACAACCAAGGCATGCGTTGTAGTTTATTTGTGGGCGAGGCCTGAACCATTTATAAAGCTCCCTGCCGATGATATTATCGGTTTTTAAAATGAAACTTCCTGTTGTTTCCGGTTTTGCAAAGTCAGGAACACGGAGCGTGTCGGGTGTCGCACCGTCGATGCCTACAATTCGCTGAAGTTTTGGATCCGTGTTGCAATAACCGCGGGACTTTGCATCCTCAATCATTATTACGCTCCCCTCGGTGCCGATTAATCTTGCAGCAACGGCATCTGAGGCAAACGGGTTTTGGCTCATAAGGAGCGCCCCAATCTTTCGCAGCGAGCCGCCCGTCGGGCCGTTGCCTTCCATGCCGACAATAGCATCGGTGATAGCGACAAACTCACGTGTCGAGCATAAAAAAGCGCAAAGATCGTTTAACATTGCGCTAAAGTCATTATAATCAGGATAGCGCGAATGCATCTCAAATTTTACGATACCGGGAATGACGCCGAAAAGGTTTTTGATGGCACCGCTTAGCTGAGTAAGCGTGTGAGTTTTGAGCTTGCATAGGTCAACGATTACATCAGCTTCAAGTATAGGGTTTATAACGTCAAAAACACGCGCCCGCACCCCTTCAGGGCAATGAACCTCTGAATATCCGACGTCGTAGTTAAGAGTAGCGTCAAGACCTGCACACGCATCAAGAGCACCGCAGGCTGTGTAAACGCCGCGAAGGCGAGCGGCCGTATAAGGTCCACCGGGGCTTTCGGCTACTATTATTTTTTCAGCGCCAAGCGAAGAAAGCCAGCGGATTGTGGCGCGTAGAACAGCCGGATGGACTGTTGCCGCGGCATCCGGCTCACGTTTCATAACGAAATTCGGCTTTATTACGACTTTTTTACCCGCAAGACCCGATGGGAAAACAAAAGCGGCTTCGGCGCACCGGACGAGGAGCGAAAAAATGCGTTCTTCGTCATATGTATCGCATGCGGCGAGCGCTACGGGTGTATCAGGTAAAAGAGCGGCTTCGTTTAAAATCTTATTTTCTTCTTTACTCATGCCCGCTCCTCCCGTAAAACAAAATTAAAATTCCAAAACATTATAT
>JAAYLD010000036.1 GCA_012522015.1 Clostridiales bacterium | reverse complement strand
GGCATTGCGACACCATTGTTCATTACGATTATCATCTCTTCCATAGCGCCATCGGCTATAAGGTTATCGGCGATATGGTTGATTTTGCCGTGCCATATCCAGCCAGTCTCGGATTCTCCGCCTCCATGCTGAAGGTAAAGCACCGGATAGCGGCGAGACGGCAATTTCTCGTATGACGGCGGTGTATAGACAAAGCAGTTGCGGTATAGCCCCGTGACACTTGATTTGTAAATATCCATGCGGACAGTGCCGTGCGGGACAGCTTGCATCAAGTAAAAGTTTGAGTATTTATCGGGAATCTCGAAAAAGTTGATTACACGTCCGCATCCGTAGCCGTATGGTGCGTGCGGATTGAGCGCACGGGTACCATCTACAAAATATTCGTGGTAGTGGAAACCGGAGCCGATTCCGGACACCGTCACGTGCCACCAGCCATCATCCCCGCGTGTCATATCATTGCGAACATTTGAAAAGCCACCGCCAAGTCCGGCCACCTGGACTGATTTGGCGTTCGGTGCATAAAAGGAAAATGTGACATCGCCATTTTCGTGTACGTGGCACCCTTCAGGAATTTTTGCATATCTGCCAGCAGGACGGTTTTCTTTATCCCTCGCAAATATGAGGTTCCGGTGCACGTCATCGAAGAAGAGGGCGTGTGCCGAAAGCGCTTGATTTGAAAGCATTTCTTTGCGTATCATAATTCAGCCCTCCTATTTAAACAGCAGTTTCATAAATTCATATGCTGAAAAGCGCCATACATCCCAAACGTGGAAGCCGGGGCGATGATAATCCACTATCTTCACGCCCCTCGCACGCAGCTCATTGAGCTGTGGAAGCGTACGTTCGACGAATCCTTCCTGCTCTCCGCCCGATACAAATATAAGGTCAAAGTCGGAGTTGACCTTTTCTGCGTCTGCAAAATAATCGGTGAAATCGTATTCACCGCGTTTTATCGGGAAGCCTCCTGAAAAAACGCCGAGTGAGCCGAAAATATCTCTATGTAGCATCGCAGATAAAAATGCCTGAGATGAACCAAGTGATAACCCGGCGACAGCACGGTTTCGCTTGTCAGTTTTTGTGCGATATTTTGAGTCGATATACGGTATGCAATCGTTTACAAGCTCGGAATCAAAGTCGCCCGGGAAGAACACCGGATCCTCGCCTTCTTTGAAGGCATATCCGGAGTTCATAACAATTATCATTTTTTCGGCAAAGCCATCAGCTATAAGATTGTCCGCTATATAATTTATTTTACCCTGCCATACCCAGCCGGTCTCGTTTTCACCGACACCATGTTGTATGTATAGCACAGGATATCTTTCGTCCGATGAGTCGTATCCCGGTGGGCAATATACCCAAGCACATTTTATACGGTCGTTGACAGAAGACTTATAGTATTCCATTCTCACGTCACCATGCGGCACGTCGCGCAGCATCCAAAACTCATCTTCGTTTGACGGCAAATCGAAATAGTTAATCGGGTAAAAGCATCCGTAACCGCAATTTACATCTGGATTGACAAGGCGGTTCCCATCAACAAAATACTCGTGGTAATGGAACCCGGGCAAAATACCTGAGACGGTGATGCTCCACCACCCATCCTCGTCTTTTTTCATCTCGCGACGCTCTCTTGAAAAGCCGCCGCCAAGACCGGCAACCTCAACCTTTTGTGCGTTAGGCGCGTAAAAACGGAACTTAACATCTCCGTTTTCGTAAACCTTTATGTTTGGCTCGACCGGTACTACCTCCATCGGAGGCATCTGCCCGCCAAATAACGGCCCTCTACGGCGCTGTTCGGGACGCGGACCCTGACCTTGCGCTTGAGGCGGTGTTTTAAATACCGCACGCTTAATCGGCGTGTCGAAGATCAGCATCTGCGAACGAAGCACCTGGTTTTCACATATCTCCTTTTTGATTTTCGTCATACGGCAATCCGAGTCTCCTTCTTATTTTTGCTATTACCTTAATATTAACACACAATTAGCACCATTGCAAAACTTATTTTGGATTTTTATGTAATTCTTTATAGATCTTTATTTAGTTTACCTAATAATTTTATTTATTTTGCATATTAACTTATTTCTTTCCCGCTGCTGTTTTTTTAAATAATAAAAATATAAGCTGTAAATTTATAAAAAAAAGAGGAAAGCGTCGGCGGATTTTCGCTGACTTTTTTTATAAAATTTTGCATTCTTCACGCCTGCCTTCAACTTCACAATAAACGCCGCCCGGCGTGTTGTGGCAAAAACCACATAGACCTGCGCCATAGCAAGTTTATATAAAAACGGACGGAAGCCGACGCCCTAAACAATACCATAAATGCTTATGTTATAACTACATTTTTCAGAATGAGTCATATAGCGCAGAAATCCCTTCTCTTCGTTTCTTTGAAACTTAATGACAACGCCATAAAAGATTGATTTCAAGCATAAAGGTAGGTATATAAAAATTATAATTTTTTCTTATTTCAATAGCGTTTTCATAAGAGCGCTTATATTTAAATTTTAAAAATCATATTATAGTTCGGGAGGTGTTGTGAATTGAATGTTCAAAATAGCGGGAACCAGTCGATTTTCAGCCTGCTTGCGGCGGCAATGCCTGCGGCCGTCGCTCATATCGTCGGATCGCCATCTTACCCCAACATAGAAGGTGATGTCATTTTTTATCAGACAAGGCGCGGCGTTTTTATCGAAGCAACAATCAGAGGACTTCCATATACCGGCGGTTCTTGTGATTATCCCGTATTTGGGTTCCATATTCATTCAGGTGGTTCGTGCACCGGAACAGAGGCTGAGCCATTTGCCAACGCCGGCGCTCATTATAATCCCTATGGCTGTGATCACCCTCAGCACGCCGGCGACCTGCCGCCGCTTTTTGCAAATCGCGGCTATGCCTGGCAAACGTTTTATACCGAAAGATTAAATGCACCGGATGTTATTGGACTGCCCATCATTATACATTTGAATGCTGATGATTTTACAACCCAGCCGTCCGGCAACTCGGGTGAGATGATAGCATGTGGTATCATCGAAAGTGCATGCTAATGATAGAACCTTAAAGGTATATCAAGCAACCGGTGAAAAGATGGAGCGTGATATGAATACGTAAAGCCGTCCGGCTACCGCACCGGACGGCTTTACTTTTTTTACCATTTAAGCATTTCAGGCATATTGTCAATCATATTTTCGATGAAAATTCCATATCCGCATTTGGGATCGTTTATCATCACGTGAGTGACAGCTCCCACAAGCTTACCGTCCTGTATGACCGGACTGCCGCTCATGCCCTGAACGATTCCTCCTGTCATCTCAAGGAGCTCCGGGTCAGTTACAACGATCACAAAGCTTTTACCGTTTTTGTCTTTGTTTTTGACATCAGAAAGCACAACGTCATACTCTCCGACGACGCCATCTTTAAGCGTACAGCGTATCTTTGCAGGCCCATTTTTAACCTTATCGCGACTTGCAAGCTCAATAAACTCACCGCCAGCAGGCCGCTGTGTCAGAACTCCGTATACCCCGCTGTAAGTGTTGCTTACAAGCGTACCAATTTTTCCGGCACTAAAGCATCCGCGAAGCTCACCCGGTGTGCCAGCTACACCTTTTGTAATCCCCGACAGCGTCACTTTAGTGATTGTCCCACGAAGAAGCGGCATAAGCTCACCCGTATCAGTGTCGCATATTCCGTGTCCAAGGCCGGCAAATGCACCCGTCTTAGGGTTGTAAAACGTAACAGTTCCGATGCCAGCTGTACTATCGCGTATCCATATGCCGGCTCTATATACACCAGACTTATCTTTTACCGGCGTTATGGTAATTGTCTTTTCGGTGCTGCCACGTTTAATTAATATGGTAACTGTTTTACCGTTGCTTTTTGATATAGTATCAATTACCTGCTCCGCTGATGATGCATCTACCCCGTTAATTTTTAAAATAATATCTTTAGGAAGCAAACCCGCTTCTTTCGCAGGATTCACCTGCTTCTCGCCCGTATCTACATCGGTAAAGCCGACTACCATTACACCCTCGGTGAAGAACCGCACACCAAATGGCGTACCGCCGACGCACAACTGCATAGGGCTTTCCTTAGCCGCACTTAAATCCCCGACCGCTGCGACCTCGGCTGAAAATATATTCAATATTATGGTAACAAGCGAAAGGGTTATAAAAAGCCGCTTAACAGCGGCATCCGCCCTCTTTGATATTCTCTGCGCTTTTCTCTTAACTCTTGTTTTTGTTTCTATTTCCGTCCGCATTTCGACCTACGTCTGCCTTTCACTTTGCTTTTCGCTTTGAGCTTTAAGCTTTTCGCTTATACAGCTTAATGCTTGTAGTGTCATGTGCACAATTGGCGCTGCAACACAGCTCAGCTCCAGATTCTCCGCATTAACACGTTTTCATATTTTAACGTTTATACGTCATAGCGTTTTTACGTTTCCACACTTTACGATTTTTGTCAACGCCTAACGCCGTCCGCTGGGCGTCAATTATAATCTGCCCTGTGTCGGTGCTTTTATGATAAGCAATATTATGCGGTAATTACATTGCAGGCGGCGGAAGAATCAGACGGAATCTGTTATTCTACCGCGTATTTTTTTTAATTATTATTATGTTTTCGGGGTATGATAATTATAAAAAACGCATTTTTTCATTTCATTTTTGTACACGGCTGCACCTTTTCAAGGACATACAGCCTAATAATTTATCAATCGCACTTAATTAACTCAGCATGCCAAATAATAATATTATAAAATAAAAATTTCATTAAATCTGCTTTTTTATACGTTCAAGCGCAGCTTTTTCAAGCCTTGACACTTGCGCTTGAGATATGCCTATCTCGGCGGCTATTTCCATCTGCGTGCGCCCTTTATAAAAGCGCATATTAATGATAGCACGCTCGCGTTCTGACAATTTTTTCATTGCCTCGCGGAGTGCTATGTCTTCAAGCCACACATCGTCGCAGCAAGAATCATCAGATATTTGATCCATAACGAAAATGCTGTCAGTGCCATCGTTGTAAAGCGGATCATAAAGTGAAATCGGCTCAACTATTGACTCCATCGCAGTTGTGATGTCCTCTTTCTTTTCTCCAAGCTCCTCAGCGATCTCTTCAATCGTAGCTTCCCGGTTTTTTTCGCGGCCGAGCTTTTCCTTTGTTTGAAGCGCGCGATAGGCAAGGTCTCTCATTGAACGGCTGACACGTATGCTGTTGTTGTCTCGGAGATAACGCCTGACCTCGCCAATTATCATCGGAACTGCATAAGTTGAAAACTCGACCTCGCGTTCAAGATCAAAGTGATCGATAGCTTTTACGAGTCCTATGCATCCAACTTGAAAAAGATCGTCAAGATTTTCGCGGCGGCTGCCGAAGCGCTGTATTACACTTAAAACAAGCCTTAAATTTCCATCTATAAGTCGCGCCCGCGCTTCAGCGTCACCTTGGCGCGTCCTCTCAAGCAGCGCCTTTTTTTCTTCTGATGTAAGAGTTTTCAGCTTTGCGGTATTAACACCGCATATGTCGACTTTGTTATAATACATAAGGTATTGCTCCGCGCTGAAAGCATTACTTTTGCGTAAAACTGGTCGCTCTTTTGCGGTCACATGTTTTACGCCATAGATTAAGTATTGCCACGCACACGGCATATTAATACAAAATAAACCGCAATACCTGTTATTGCCACAGCCAATATGGAATATTTGGTTTTATTTTACATTTTTCACTCGGATGTCGTTATGTTTTAATACTTTATCATAATCTCAATGATTCATTGCCGTACAAAACACATTATGTTATAATAATGTATGTTAGTTTTATAACAGACTGGACGGAGGTTGAGTGTGATGTCTACATCGAAACGAGAAAACACGCCCTCACCTTCGTTGTTTTTATCATTTTTCTACCGTGAGCTGCGTTCATTTATGCTGCCCGAAGGCCTGACATTCTTTGTGGCAGCGATAATATCTATGTTTGCCATCTTCCCCGCAATAAAAGGCGGCAGATTAGCCGTCATAAATTACACGGCGCTTTACACCGCACTATCACTACTTGGTATTATATCCGCTTTACTGCCTTCAATAAATTTTTATCGTGATATAAAGGAAAGCTTAAAAAACACTACACAGAGCAGTAATAAACGCGCATCAGGGGACACCTCTGCTTTTGTCCTTGCAAAAACAACCGCTGCTGCCATCCTTTCACTCATCTTTGCCACCGCTGCATTTGCCACTGCGTATTTTACAGCAAGGATAGCCGGAATAAAGGACGAGGATTACGGCTTTAATATTGCCGGCGTTACTATTGCGTCTTTTTCCCTTGTTTTTTACGCATCTTTACTTTTTATGTGCGCTGTTGCCGCCGGTACATCGAAAGGCACATCGAAAAAAAAGCACGGCGGATACCGCCGGGCTATACTATTTTCGGGCGCTGCTGTTTACATCTGCGGGCTTGTGGTTTTGATTGCCGTGTTTTTCTTAATCTCCGAGATTCCGCTTATATCAAACGCTATAAAAACTGACGAAGATATTATTACGGAGATTAGGGCAGCCCCTATAATTGTGTTTGTTTTGTCTCTTTTTTACCTTGCTACCTGCATTTTACGTGTGGCTGGAATTTGCTATTTCATTACAGGACGTCTTCGCCATTTTTCCATAACAAAATAAATAAGCTCATCAATATTCTTACCGCGCACAGCAGGATCTTAAGAATAAAACAACCGTTTTTAATACGGCATACGCCGTTTTATAATACTGTAAACGAGGAATAAAAAAATGAAGCACACCGACTTTGCACCAACGCCTCCTATGGGGTGGAACAGCTGGGACTGTTATGGAGCAGCTGTCAACGAAGAGCAGCTGCTTGGCAACGCCCGTTATATGGCAGATAACCTGCTCAAGCATGGTTGGGATATCGTAACCTGTGATATCCAGTGGAGCGAACCGAATGCACGCGACACCTTTTATGCGCCAAACGCACCGCTGTGCATGGACGAGTTCTCACGTCTTATCCCCGCGGAAAACCGCTTCCCTTCCTCAGCCGGTGGACGTGGATTTTTACCTATTTCCAGGGAAATACATAAAATGGGTCTGCGCTTCGGCATCCATATTATGCGCGGCATACCGAGACAAGCCGTTTATCTCAAAACAAAAATCAAAGGTACTGACCTGACGGCTGATGCTGTCGCAAATCCATTTTCTACTTGCCCATGGAACTCCGATATGTACGGCGTAAATCTGAACTCGCCCGGAGCACAGGCATATTATGATTCGCTTTTCGAGCTTTACGCCGAGTGGGAGATTGACTTTGTCAAGGTTGACGATATTGCTTCAACATCAGGTCATCACACTGACCGCGGGCGTGTAGGCAGCGTGCCTGCCGTCGCTGAGATTGAAATGATCCGCCGCGCAATCGACAAATGCGGTCGTCCCATCATTCTTTCCCTCTCACCCGGGCCTGCTGCCGTTGAATATTCATGGATGTTCCGTAAAAACGCCAATATGTGGCGTATGACAAACGACGTTTGGGACAATTGGGGTGCTATTTTACATATGTTCGAGCGCTGCGAATCATGGCAGGGACATGGTGGCAACGGCTGCTGGCCTGACTGCGATATGCTCCCCTTCGGTCACATCAACTGCAACAGCCGCTTCGGCGACAATTACTGCCGCTTAACACAAGACGAGCAGATTACAATGATGAACCTTTGGAGCATATTCCGCTCACCGCTAATCGTAGGTGCGGAGCTTCGCGACAATGATGAATTCACGCTGTCGCTGCTGACAAACGATGAAGTTTTGCGTCTCAACAAGCACTCTTTCTCGCCGAATCAGATTTACCGCAACCGAGATAGCGTTGCCTGGTACTCCTTTGACGACGGCACAGACGGCGGCGGACTGTATTATGTTGCCTTATTTAACCTTAAAGATGAGCCTGCTACCGTTACTGTCCGCGCCGATCAGGTTGATGCCTTTGAGCTTCGCGGCCGCAGGGTGCGCGATTTGTGGCGCCATAAGGATATCGGTATCACAGGTGACTTTTTGTCTGCCAACCTGCCCCCGCACGGAAGCGTTATTTATCGCTTGACATGAAATAAACACAACATAATTAGCATAAACAATATAAAATCCCTATAAACATAAATAAAGCACCGTTTTTTCAAGCAAAAAACGGTGCTTTTTCTTTGATATTGTCGCCTTACAGTAGGTGATATTTTAAAATTGTCAGTCACTATAATTCATATTGTATTTTGTGTCCTTATCAATAACAGAGATGAATGTTTTCCCGCGGTTGAGAAGTAGTGGCGTACCGTCACTGTTTGTAAATACAATGGGCGCGTCAACTTTTGATTTCGACCATTTTATCGGTATGTATTTACCGCCAGCGGCGTAATATCCTTTGCCTTCACCTGTCGTAATAACCTCAAGACAATAATTCTTGTCTCCCTCAATGACCCACATATCGGTGAGGATTATAATAACATTGTCAAATGCAAGCTGCTCGCCTGTCCCCCCATCAATATGTGGTACACCGCCAAACTGGTGGCGCCGATATTTGTCCGTATCTTTATCATACACAAGGTCGACAACTTGCCCTTTTGAATAAGGTAGGCGTATGTTAAGTGATGCATTGCCATTCAAAGCAACGCGTTTATCGAAATCTACAAACTGCATGGGGTTTTTGAAATTTTCGCTGATAGTTGTCCTATATTGTTTCTTTTGAATACCAGCGACAATTCTCTCGCCTGTCGTCATCATAGAATGTTCATATCCCATCGTCTTTTTGCGCTCTTCGTCACGGTAGAACATTACCGACGAAATTGCCCCCATGAGCACACCGTCAAGATTGTCAATGTCCCGCTGAGAGAGCTCACTGTATGCATATACGCTGCCGCCGGCATGTATATATATCGCATCGTGATTCTGCGAAAAATCTATGAAATAATCGCGAGACGAGCGGATAGAGCCAACGACATTAAGCTTTTCGTAATCGTGTACAACCATAAGCAGGCGTGTAATGCCGCCCTCGGTAAGACATTCGTATAAAATATCTGCCGATGCGATACCCATTTGCGGTGCCGACTTTTGCAGGTTGTTAATCATTATCGATACAGGCCTTTGCCTTGACAAGTCTGTTTCAGTAGGCAGTCCTGTCAGCGAATTTACATATTCAGGCGTCGTTACTACATCGGCATTATTGTTATCACCGGTATCAGCAGACATTGTATCTTCTTCTGTGGTTTCGGGTGTTGTTTCGTTTATATCAATCGGCTTTTCGCTTGTATCGGCCTCTGATTTGTAATCCGCTTCTATTGCCGAATCGCTGTCATTTCCCTCATTGTCTTTTTTATCACAGCCACAAGCCAAAATGACAATCGCCGTAAAAAGTAAAAAAATTATTAAAATGCTGACATATTTGCTGACTACTTTTCGCATATTCCGATGTCCCCCGGTTTGTTTGCATTTGTCTTATATACAAATGGCGGGTCTTACCCGCACGGAATAATAAAATGGCTCCTCTTTTTTTGGGCGTCAACCGGCAAGCATACGTTCAAGCCAGATAACACCGGTATCGAAGGCTTCATAAAAACCGTACTTTACATCTTGCTTGACGATTTTCATGTCTTCCTTCGTTGAGAGAATCTGAACGACTATCATATCAGGGACATCCCTGCCCATATACTTCTTTGTCGTCATAATCGTCATAAGAAGCACATAGTCGTCGTCCATATTGCCGTAATATATCACATTGCCCTCGCGAACGAGTGGCAAACCTTTGTAATATAGATATTTCCCTTCGTCTTTTTTTGGTTCTGCCATATTTACCTCTGTTCTTACTGATGAAAATATTGTAGACCATCATTGAGAATTTGTCAACTACGGCAGTAAAATCATAGCTGGCTGCTGTAAAAAAATAGCCTTAATGCTCTCATTTACGATTATTACCGATTGGGGGAGGTATAATCGCAGTACAAATAAAAAAAGCGGGGGTATTTCATGCTTGAACATATCATAAAATACTGGACAACATATGTCTGCGGCCTTATTACGGCTGCTTTCGCAATCGTTGCATCAAAGTTTCGCCATCGTCGTGCGGAACAAAAGCTCCTACGCGAGGGAATTCTTGCTCTCCTCCATGACCGCCTCTATGAATCTTGCCGCCGTTTCATATCAGACGGCGTATGTTCTGTTGAGGATAGGCGAAACCTTGAATATCTTTATAAGCCTTACGAAAAAATGGGCGGCAATGGTGTTTGCCGCGAACTGTATGAACGCTGTATGAAGCTGCCGATTCTATAATATTTGACATGCGCCGGATTATTTTGATTAATGAACGGTACAGTTATGACTTACACTTTTCGCGGATCGCCAAAATACTGACACTCCTTCGGCACAATAATTTTAAGGGCGCGATGTATGTTGCGAATCTCGACAGATTTATGGTTCCCGCCAAACTCACCATCCGTCGTCCACGGAATCTCCCCTTCGGCGATAATTTTAAGGCTGCTTGTAGAAAACTCATATGCTTCGATGTTGTCAGACTTCCGTCGGGTTATAGCCATTGCAAGCTTCCAGAGGCTCCAGGCTGAGTTTGGGCATCTAAATAAGATAACCTCAAAAAGTCCATCGTCAAGCGCAACATGAGCCTCAACCGGCAGAGGAAATCCACCTACCGTGCGCGAGTTAGACGCCATACCGTAAACAAAATCGCCCTCAATGACACCACCGTCGTATTCGACACGAATTTTATATGGGCGCAGTGCCTTATATAGCTTTGCAGCCCCGTGTAAAATATAGGCTGCACGCCCGAATATGTTCTTCAGCTTCTGCGGCGTTGTGTACGATGTATCAGTGAAAGAGCCGAATGCCGCAACATATACAAAGGGATTTTCGCCAAGAATTCCGATATCGCATTCACGCGGTATGCCGTTTATTATATTGGCTGCTGCAGCAGCAGGTTCACGTGGAATATCATGGCTTCTCGCAAAATCGTTAACGGTTCCGGCCGGGATATACCCGAGCTCCGGAACCTTTCTATTTTCCTCTTTAAGTGCAAGCAATGCTCTGACAGCCTCATTCAATATGCCGTCTCCGCCGCATACCGTAACTATATCAAACCGATCGCCTTTTTCTTTAATAATATCAACGCAATGACCCGGCCGCCTTGTCGTTTCGACAGTGACTTCACAGCCCCCGGTGACAAGCCGGTCTATGACTGTAAGCAAACTGCGGTCATTACTCGTTTTTCCCGCGACAGGGTTTGCGAGCAAAAGAAGCTTCTTTGTCATCGCTCTACTTCCTCATAATTAAATAGTAGTCAAAAATCATTAAATGCTTATCTTGCGAATAAAAAAGAAAGTTTTGTGCATAAAAAGGCGCCAAAAACTGTTATGATGGTATAAAATTAAATATACTATAAGTAAACATATATCGGCATAAGCGTCGCTTATAACACGAAATATAATCAATCGACACAATTATATAAATATAATTTAAATATAATTTAAACAAAACACAAATGAGGCTACAGTTTTTAACCGTGATTTTTAAACCGCTAATATTATACAGTAAAACAATATTATGTTCAACCCTAAAGAAGCATAGCACACTCTTATATGCTCCCGGTTGAATAGACGCCTGCCTTATGATATAATATTTTGGAATTTTGATTTTAGTTTTTGTATTGCGGAGGGAGCGGGCATGAATAAAAAGGAGAATAAAGTTATAAACAAAGCCGCTCTTTTGCCTGACACCCCCGTCGCGCTCGCCGCATGCGATACATATGACGAAGAACGTATCTTTTCGCTCCTTGTTCGGTGCGCCGAAGCCGCCTCTGTTTTTTCATCGGGTCTTGTGGGTAAAAAAGTCGTAATAAAGCCGAATTTCGTCATTAAACGCGAACCGGATGCCGCGGCAACAGTCCATCCGGCTGTCCTGCGCGCCACTATCCGCTGGCTTTCTTCACTTGGCGCTGAGAATATCACCATAGCCGAAAGCCCCGGCGGACCTTATACGGCCGCTCGCCTTCGCGGCGTTTACACAGCCTGCGGTGCTCTTGATGCGTGTGCAGGTCTTGACGCTACTCTTAACTACGACGTCGGATATTCAGAGGTTCATTGCCCTGAAGGG
>JAAYLD010000035.1 GCA_012522015.1 Clostridiales bacterium | reverse complement strand
ATGCAGGACATAAACAACAGCGAAATTAAATTACCGAATCTGGGCGGCGAGATACCTTCGCTGACGCTCGATCCGTTTTCCTCGGCTGCAGCAACCGAGGAGCCGAAACTTGACGTTGAACTTGGTACGAGTAAAACACTTGAATCCATAGCTGTTGATGACAGCATGTTAACTGAGCAGGAAAAGAAGCAAGTCGATGAATTCTCAAAGAAAATAGACATAAGAGATAATTCTATCATTATGCAGTATGGAGCGGCTGCACAGCAAAAGGTTGCAAACTTTTCTGATACAGCTCTTGCAAATGTCAGAACTAAGGATCTTGGCCAGATTGGCGGCCTTATAACAGATCTCATCCTTGAGCTGAAAGGTCTTTCACTCGGTGAGGAGGAAAAGGGATTTAAGGGCCTTTTCCGCCGCACTTCAAATAAAATTGCAGCGCTCAAGGCAAAATACGATAAAGCGGAAGTCAACGTCGACAAAATTTGTGATGTGCTTCAGGATCATCAGGTTCAGCTTCTCAAGGACATAGCGATGCTTGACAAGCTTTATGAGATCAACCTTTCATACCAGAAGGAGCTGACGATGTATATAATCGCCGGCAAAAAGCGTTTAAAGCATGCGCGAGAGGTAGAGCTTGCCGAGCTTTATGAAAAGGCAAACAAATCAGGTCTTGCCGAGGACGCGCAGGCAGCCCGCGACTTCGCAGATCTCTGCGACCGCTTTGAGAAAAAGCTATATGACCTTGAGCTAACCCGAATGATATCGATACAGATGGCGCCTCAAATAAGGTTGATTCAAAATAGCGACTCACTCATGACTGAGAAAATCCAGTCTGTGCTTGTCAATACGATCCCGCTTTGGAAGAGCCAGATGGTAATTGCGCTTGGCATGTCTCACGCAAGCCAGGCGATGGCGGCGCAGCGAGAGGTTACAAACGTTACAAACGCTCTGCTAAAGCAGAATGCCGATGCGCTTAAAACGAGCACTATCGATATCGCACGCGAATCCGAGCGCGGTATCGTCGATATGGAGACGCTCCGGCACACAAACCAGCAGCTCGTATCTACTCTTGAAGAGGTAATCCGTATTCAGGAGGAGGGCAAGGAGAAACGTCGTGCGTCGGAGGTGGAACTTGCCCGCATCGAAGCAGAGCTGAAGCAAAAGCTGCTTGATTTACGCACAAGCGGCATTAATAAAAAATAGTCGATTGAATGGGTGTGTAATAAATGGACTTTCTGTATAACAGGCGCCTTGCCGCTGGCATAATGGTCGCTCTTATGGCAGTGTCCATTATAATTGGCGGATATCGTGCGTTATCTGGCTTTGCCAGCGCTGTTGGAGGTGTGTTTGACGAGAGCATAGAGCCCAAAAAGCTGTCGCGGACTTTTAGCGGCTTTAGCGGAGGTGCGCTCGCATCAAAATACGAAGCGTTATACCCGGATGATGAGCGTGACATTCTTTATTATGTCGGCGCATCGAAAGACGCGGGAGGCAAGCTTCTTTCGCTTGCACGAGTTCATCTCGGAAGCACTGATGGTGATGTTTTACGCCTTGAAGCTGCGGTTGCGTCTGCGGGGGCGGCAATTTCGCCATCGGAAGCCGCAAAAGCAATGAACGATCTAAAATCTTCCGCTAAAACGGTATCAGCAAAAATAGAAGCAGCCGGAGTCGAAGGCGTCGACGCTTCAAACGCAAAATATTACGCAAAGGATATCGAAAGCTACGCGGCAAAAATCGATCACAAAGCCAGTGTTTACAATGAAATCGCTGAGCTATATAACAAAAAAATCCGTGGAGCTTTTCCGGCGAAAATTATAGCGTCTTTAGTCGGGTTGCCGGAAGCTGAATATTATTCGGAGTACTAATTTTTAGTTTGTGAATTTTGAAGGGAGCTCCCGTTCATGTAAAAACGGCACCTACTGTCGTGCGCGGAGGGTTTTAGTATTAATGAAAACAACAAAAAAAGCAAAATGGCGTCGCAAAGTGTCGGCAGCTTTCGTCTGCTTGGTTTTAGCAGCCCTTGTTATGTCGGTTACTGCAGCTGCTGTCAGCATGCCAAAACCAACAGAGGAATTTTACGTTGCAGACTTTGCGAATGTCCTTGACAGAACTACTGAAGAATATATAATTTCAAAAAACAGATCGCTTGAGTCTAAAAATGGCGCACAAGTCGTCGTTGTGACTGTTGATTCGACAGAGTCTGACATTGAGGATTATGCTTATCGGCTCTTCAATGACTGGGGGATAG
Source organism: Clostridiales bacterium (assembly GCA_012522015.1). Lineage (GTDB taxonomy): Bacteria > Bacillota > Clostridia > Oscillospirales > CAG-272 > DTU064. The sequence goes on along the minus strand of JAAYLD010000035.1, from coordinate 25,683 downwards.
GCTCATCGGCTTATAATAACGGCGTTTTGATCCTCTTTGCAATTGGCGATGATAACTACTATATTATGACAGGCTATGGCATTGAGGATGATTTTCCCTCAAGCGTAATTTACGATATGATTGATAACAAAACAGAGCCATACTTTGCAAAGAAAGATTATAATAATGCCGCCAGTGCGACATTTGACGCCTTTGTTACAAAGCTTGAGACAATGTCGTTCGGAGGCACGGCAAATCCGGGCAACAATGGCGGCCAGAATCAGCAAAATCAGACGGAAAAGCCAGGCTTTTTCAGCCGACTGTTTTCTTTCATTGCTGCGCTTGGCTACTTTGCAGTTGTAATTATAATTCTTGTTTTAATTATAATATTAAGCGTTGTTAGTTCCTTTACACGCCCGCGTTTTTACGGTGGGTGGTGGTTTTTTAGGCCTCGGTGGATTATATGGCCGTGGTGGCGTCCCAGAGGCCGGAGATGGCCAAGAGGACCTGGCGCACCACCACCTCCCAGACCGCCAAGATCAAGCGGTGGCTTTGGTGGAGGACGGACAGGAGGCTTTGGCGGTGGCCGCAGCGGCGGGTTCGGCGGCGCTCGTGGTGGTGGCGGCGGAACTCGCGGTGGTGGCGGTGGCCGCAGATAATTAGTAATAATTTAAGATAGACAGCAAAGCATAAAAAGAAGCTTTGAAAGACAAAGGACAACATTAAAAACGTTTAATTACAACATAAAACTCAATAAAATAAAAAACGGCTCACAAGGCCGTTTTTTACGGTGAAAAACATAAAAAGCTATGACAGTTTTAACAGTTGATTCCGTCTCGCTTTCATTTGGCGTGACGACTATACTTGAAGATATCAGCTTTTCCATAAACGAGGGCGACAAGCTTGGCATTATTGGGGTAAACGGGTGTGGCAAATCAACGCTGCTTTCAATGATATATGGCGATGACGACACCCGCCCCGACAAAGGCAGTATTTATATCGCTAAGGGGAAAACAATCGGCCTTTTGCGGCAGGACGATCCGTTTGATTTGGCGGTTAACAGTGATAGTGACGCGACAAGCGTACCGGGTGGCGAGGCGACTGTTCTTCAGCAAATGTACCTTGCTTTCCCACGCCTTGTTGCCGCAGAGAAGCGCATGGCCGTACTGGAAAACTTTATGGCAAATGTATCCTCTGAGCTTGACACATATGCGCGCGCAGTGCATGAACACAGCGAGCTTGTACGGTTTTATAATGAAAATGGCGGATATTATTATAAATCGCTGTGTGTATCGATTCTTGCGAAGCTTGGATTTGATAAAACATATCACAATTTGCCTGTCTCGTCGCTTTCCGACGGGCAGCGGACACGCTTAGCCCTCGTCAGGCTTATTCTATCGGAGCCTGACATACTAATACTTGACGAGCCGACGAACCATCTTGACATGGATTCGCTTATATGGCTTGAGGGATTCTTTTCAACATACAAAAAAACTGTAATTGTTGTTTCCCATGATAGGTATTTCCTTGATCGGGTGACGACAAAGACGCTTGAAATTGAAAACAAGCGAGCGAAGCTTTATAATGCTCCGTATTCAGGCTATGAGCAGCAGAAGAAAGCCGAAAGAGTGGCGCAAATGCGCCTTTATGAGCAGCAGCAAAGGGAGCTGAGACGCCAGCTTGATATAATTGAGCAGCAGCGTCGCTTTGGCCGCGAGCGAAATTTTGTGACGATACGAAGCCGCGAGAAATATATTGAGCGCATGGAGCTTGTGGACAAGCCTGATTCGCTGCCGAAGTCAATTCATTTTAAAATTGAAAGTTCCGGCATGAGCGGGAACGATGTGCTTGATGTTCGCAATTTGAGCATGGCGTATGGTGAAAAAAGCCTTTTTACGAATCTTTCGTTTTCTGTAAAGCGGCTTGATCGCCTTTTCGTTATAGGCCCAAACGGATGCGGCAAATCAACACTGATGAAGCTTCTGACGGGGAAATTGACGCCAATAAAGGGCGTTATTGAATATGGAGCAAACGTCAAGCTCTATTATTACGACCAAGAAAACCAAAATCTTGACCCTGATAACACTGTTATTGAGGAGATATGGGGACAATACCCTACTCTCACACAAAACGAAGTGCGCAGCGCGCTCGCGCGGTTCCTTTTCACCGGTGACGACATTGAAAAGCCCGTCTCTGTGCTTTCCGGTGGCGAGAGGGTAAGGTTAACTTTTTGTAAGCTCATGCTTTCGCCCGTTAATGTTCTCATACTTGACGAACCGACAAACCACCTTGACATAAAATCACGCGAGGTGCTTGAGGCAGCGCTTGCTGAATTTAAAGGCACAATAATCGCTGTGTCGCACGACAGGTATTTCATGGACCGGCTAGCGACTCGCATCCTGCCGCTTACACCCGACGGCGCTGTTTGTTTTGAGGGAACCTACTCGGAGTATGCTGCCTTCATTGCAGTAAAAGCTAAAGCAGAGGAAGAGCAAATTCAATCCGCTCATAACAAAGAAAGCGAAGCGAAAAAGCAGTACATCAACGCAAAAAGGGAAGCGGCTGAGCGCCGCAAGCGTGAGAATAAGGCGCAAAAAATAGCCGCCGAGATTGAAGCAGCCGAATCTGAGCTTGTCAAAGTCGAGGCCGAACTATACGGAGAAGCAGCAACCGATTATAAGCGCGCCGCTGAGCTTGACGATAAGCGTATACAGCTTGAAGAACGGCTTTATGCACTCTACGAGGAACAGGAGGCACTTGAGAAGCTGTTGCAGGCTCAGTGATTTAGTGCACGGATATGCAGCTCTACTTGAAGTGGTGTAGCCTAAAATAGATACTCCCACTGCAAAACGAAAGCCAAGCTCCGGGTGAGCTTGGCTTTAATTATTTTATACAGCGACATTGCTATTGTGATATTTTGCTTTTTAGAGAGTAGTTTTTACTTTTGTACGGGGCAGTACCCCGGAGTTTCGGTTATTATTTCCCGGCTGAGTTGATGAGGATGCGGCCGAGGTTTGAATCAGGGCCGAGGACAACAGTTTTCTCGTTGCCTGAAAGCGAAGCTTCAAGCGCTTCAAGAGCTTTAATGAACTCATAGAAGTCGCGTTTGTCTTCTGTGTCGTAAGCTTCGGCAAGAATGCGCATATATTCGGCTTCGCCCTCAGCTTCTGTTTTAGCGGCTTCCGCTTTGGCATCGGAGATTATAATGTTAACCTTTTTATCGACCTCATTTTTTATGAGAGAAGCTTGGTATTCGCCATTTGCCGTATATTCGGCGGCGATTCGCTCGCGGTCGGAAATCATACGCTCATAAACGGCCTGCTCGTTTGCTTCGGGGAGATCAAAGTGTTTAATTTTAATGTCGATAACGGAGATGCCGTAAACGGCTGCGTTTTTTGCGACGTCGGTTGTTATACCCGCATAAATATCATTGCGGGTGTTTACAGCTTCTTCGTTGATGATATCGTCCTGTTTGAGAGTACCCATAAGGTTCTTCAATGAGTTATATGTAAGAGCGTCAAGGCGTGTTTCTGCTTCAGAAATTGTGCCGAGAGTCTGGTAGAATAAAAGCGGATCGGTTATGCGCCAGATAAGGTAGCTATCAACAGTCATGCTTTTCTGGTCTTCTGTTAAAACTTCAGACTGGGGGATATTATAGAGAAGCACAGTGTCCGGAAACTTACGCACTTCATCGACAAACGGGGCTTTAAAGTGAAGTCCGGCCTCGTTAGTGATATCTATCATTTTAGAAAAACGGAAAACGCATGCGAATTCGTTTTCAGCGACGGTATAGAAACAGTCAAAGAGGATAACGGCAGCAAAAACTAAGATAACACCGGTTATTATAAGACCAATTTTTGTTTTCTTTTTCATATTTACTGAGCCACCTCCCCTGAATTATTATAGCTATTTTTACTGCTATTATTTATGCTGTTGTTAGCAAAATCATCAAGCGGCAAAAGTGTATCAACGCCCGTTTGATCAGTTGTGATGATATAAAGCTTCACGCCCGGTAAAGTCTTTGAAATCGTTTCATAATACATACGAATACGAGTAATATCCGGGTTGTTTTTGTACTCGTTGTACATCGCGTTGAACTTAGCAACTGCTTTGACAGCTTCGTTTATGCGGTTTTGTTTCAAATACTCAGCATTTTTTATAAGCGAGTCTGCCTTTGCTTGTGCTGCGGGCAGCTGTGCGTTTTGATATGCTTCTGCGTTGTTGATTGCTTTTTCGGCACCCTGTTTTGCTGTTTCGACGGCTTTGAAAGCTGCCGTTACAGTTTCTGTCGGAGGCTCACTGTCTTGAATTGTCACGTCAGCAAGTATCAGGCCAATATCGTAATCTGCTAAAATTTCAGTAATCAGTTCCTTGACCTTGATTTGAATCTCTGTTTTTCCGTCTGTCAATACGCTGTCGACATTTGTTGAGCCGATAATGCTTCTGATCTGGCTCTGGACGAGATTTTTCAGAATCGTATCCGGCTCCGCTGAGTTGTAAAGGTATTTAACGGGGTCGGAGATTTTATACTGCACGAAAAAGTCAACGTTGACGATGTTGTAGTCGCCGGTGATCATCTTGCTTTCGCTTTCAATCGATGTATATGTGCCGTCTTCTTTTGTCGCATAGCCTATTTCAATTTTTTGATAAACGTTTGTCTCAACGGTTTTTACTTTTTGAATACCAAATGGAAGCTTAAAGTGAATTCCGGCACTACTTGTTGACGAAACGCGCCCAAATGTCGTAACAACAGCTGTTTCCTGCTCATCAACGGTATACCAGCAGGTTCCGAGCAAGGCAAACAAGAAAATCAAGCCGACAATTAAGAAAATCAAAGCAACGATATTTGGTCGTTTTTTGGTTTTATCGAAGTATGTGTTAGCTTTCAATTTTTCCTCCTTTTTTATGACAGCGAAACGCTGTAATTTGGTGCTTCTTTTGTGATGCTTATATCATGCGGATGTGATTCGCGCAGTCCTGCGCTTGTTATTCGGACAAAACGCCCGTTTTTCTGTAGTGACGGAATATCAGGCGCACCGCAATAACCCATTCCGGAGCGAAGACCACCGATGAGCTGATATACAGTGTCAGAAAGCGGCCCTTTATACGGAACTCTCCCCTCAACACCTTCGGGAACAAGCTTTGTATTTTTCTCCTGGAAATAGCGGTCACTGCTTCCCTTTTCCATTGCGGCGATTGACCCCATACCGCGATAGACCTTAAAGCGGCGTCCCTGGTAAATTTCGTTCTCGCCGGGGCTTTCCTCACAGCCGGCGAAAAGCGAGCCTATCATAACGACATCAGCGCCGGCTGCAATAGCCTTCGTTATGTCGCCGGAATATTTAATCCCACCGTCAGCGATGACGGGAACACCATGCTTTGAAGCGACGACAGCTGCATCGTATATGGCTGTTATTTGCGGCATACCAATACCAGCGATAACACGCGTAGTGCAGATGGAACCAGGCCCGATACCAACTTTGACAGCATCAGCACCGGCGGCAATTAAGTCTTCCGCTGCTTCTGCTGTCGCGATGTTCCCTGCGACTATTTGGGCGTCGGGGAACATATTTTTAAGCGTGTAAACAGCGTTTATGATGCCTTCTGAGTGACCGTGCGCCGAGTCAAGAACAAGGAAGTCAGCGCCTGCAGCAAGAAGACGCGATACGCGTTCTTTCAGGTCGGCGCCAACACCGACGGCAGCACCGCAGAGAAGGCGCCCGGCTTCATCTTTTGCAGCGTTAGGGTAGCGGCTTGCTTTTTCGATGTCTTTGATTGTGATGAGCCCCTGGAGTTTAAATTCGTCGTCGACGATGGGCAGCTTTTCAATTTTGTGTTTGCGAAGAATCTCCTGTGCCTCCTCAAGTGTGGTTCCGGGCTTTGCAGTGATGAGGTTTTCCTTTGTCATTACTTCCTTGATTTTTATATTGTATGTTGTCAGGAAGCGTATATCGCGGTTTGTAATTATGCCGATAAGCTTATGCGACTCATCACATATCGGAACGCCAGAAATTTTGTATTTCGCCATGAGTTCGGCTGCTTCATAGACGTAATTATCCTCTGAGAGGAAAAACGGATTTGTAATGACACCGTTTTCGCTGCGTTTGACACGCTCAACCTCGTCAGCTTGCTTTTCTATCGACATATTTTTGTGTATTGTGCCGACACCGCCCTCTCGAGCAATAGCAATGGCAAGCGCAGACTCGGTTACCGTGTCCATAGCGGCGCTCATAATGGGGATGTTGAGACGTATTTTCTTAGTCAGTCGTGTTTCGAGTGACACTTGAGAAGGTAGGACGTTGCTTTTTGCCGGAATCAACAGCACGTCGTCGAAGGTGAGGCCTTCTTTGGCAAATTTATCACCGAAGGCTTCATTTCCGCATGAAGTTATCATACGTGGGGATCATCCTTTCAATGTTACGTAGTTTTAAATATAAATTATACCCTTAAAAGACGAATGTGTCAAACAAATCCTATCGAAAACATAGTAAATTATGTTGGTGTTTTTTATAAACCCCGCCGAATTACCCACACTCTCTTGACAAACATATATGTTAGGGAATATAATATACAAAAACAAACAGGGGTGCTGCTATAAGCGGCTGAGATGGCGAGAGCCAAACCCTCGAACCTGAGACGGGTAATTCCGGCGTAGGAAGTTTATTAGTTTTGATTAATTATCTTTTAAATAAATTCCACCCGGAGACTATCTTCGGGTGGAATTTTATATTTATGCAAAAGAAAGGTAGTGAAAAAATGAAGGAACAAAATCTTCGTCTCCGTTTTCTTGCTGAGGGCGCAGCGCTCATTGCTCTTGCAACGGTACTTTCAATCATTATTATCTACAAAGCGCCGTATGGCGGCTCGCTCACTTTGTTTTCGATGGTTCCGATAATAATGATTTCCGTCCGGCATGGCGTAAAGAACGGGCTTTTTGCTGCTTTTGTTTATTCTATTATCCAGCTTCTTTTAGGGCTTTCTAACTTTTCGTATATACCGTCGTGGCAGGGCATCGCAGCAAGCGCGCTTTTTGATTATATTTTTGCTTTTACTGTTCTTGGTTTTGCGGGAATGTTTGTGCGAACGAAAGCTTTTTCAGGTAAGTACGGGATTTACGGTGCTGTTGCGCTTGGCTCTGCGATAACAGTTATTGCGCGCACAGTTATTCATATGTTTGCAAGCGTTTTCATCTGGCGTTCACTGTGGCTTGAGTGGTATGCTGATGATCCCACAAACATAGTCAATAAATTCAGTCCGTGGGTGTTTGCCCTTATATATAACATATCATATATGCTGCCGGAACTTATCCTAACCCTTGTCGCCACACCTGTTGTTGCAAGTCTATATGATTTTGGGATGAAAAAGAAGAAAAAAGAGCCAGAAAAGAATGACGAACAAGCACAAAATTAACAATAACAATGTAAATTTAATCTCGTAAGTTAGGTTAATCTATAAAACACAAGACAAAAGTATCCGCTTAAAAAAAAGCATATCCATATCATTATGTGTATTTCTTCCTATGCCGAAAATGTGTTTGTTTTGCGAACAAGAAAAAAAAGACTGTCGAAGACAAATCGACAGTCTTTTTTTCACAGGGGCAGAAGGATTCGAACCCTCGACCCTCGGTTTTGGAGACCGGTACTCTACCAGCTGAGCTATACCCCTATTTAAAAATACCGACTATTAACTATAGTCAGCGTGTCTGATTATATCATAGAGCGCTTTTGTTTGCAATACCTTATATAAAATTTCCTCCTGCGTGCTCGGATTCCGAAACGGGTTAAATTGCGGTCAATTTTTGCTTGTAAATAAGTTATAAATGTTATATAATATAAAAGATTTTCTTGATTTGTGTTTCGGGTAGGAGGTGGGCTGCTTTTTGCCAAGCATATTCGATTTATTAAAGCGCACAGCAAAGAGAAAGGATGGGCAGTCGACACAACCGATATCAATGATTGTTGCCGGGCTTGGAAATCCTGGGCAAAAATATGAGCGGACGCGCCATAACGCAGGTTTTCTTGCCATAGATTTCATGGCGGGCAAGCTTGGTTTCTCAGTTAAGAGGCTGCGTTTTAAATCGCTTTGCGGCGAGACTGTCTTTGGCGGAGTACGCGCGCTTGTCATGAAGCCGCAAACGCATATGAACAACTCCGGTGTAGCAATCCGCAAGGCGGCTGAATTCTATAAGATACCAAATGAACGCATCCTTATAATATGCGATGACACCAACCTTCAGCCGGGGGTAGTCCGCATTCGGGTGCGCGGAAGTGACGGTGGTCATAATGGTCTTAAAAGCATTATTTATCAGCTAAATTCAGATGCTTTCCCGCGCATAAGAATCGGCGTTGGTGCAAAGCCTTCATCTGAGAGAGATCTTGCAGAATGGGTCACAAGCAACATAACAGTGGAGGACGGGAAAAAGCTCTTTGACGCTTTTCAGCGTGTCGCCGAAGCAGTGCCTCTCATAGCCGAGGGCAAGCTTGAGCTTGCGCAGTCGCGTTACAACGGCTGATAAAACGATAAAACAAAAAACAACACAATACATGATGAACACAATATATGATGAAGATGAAATTAAAACATAAGAGGAGCAGAAAAATTTGGTGCATCCGGCGATGTAGGCAGTCCATATGGGCATAACTGAATTTATACGCGCTGAGCGGGACTACGGATCATTTTCCGAGACGCTTATAGCACAGCTAAAAACCAGCGCACGCCCTCGCCCGATTGTTGTATCGGGACTTTGTGAGGGGGCAGCGACATCGTTTTATACCTGCCTTGCTGTTGATGTAAATGTTGCGGGAGGCACAGGAACTTTATTTCTTGTGCCCGGGGATACCGAAGCCGCAACGCTTTTCCGGCGGCTTTCAAACGCTGGTATTCGCACGCTTTTATACCCGACGCGCGACCTACTCTTTCACAATGCAATAGCCTCCCATGAAAGCGAACATGAGAGGCTTTTTGTGCTGGCTAAAATTATGTCGGGGGAGTGGGATGCTGTTGTTGCGACTCCTGACGCCGCACTCAGCTTTACTATGCCGCCCTCTGCATTAGAGGAGAGAATAATAACTCTGTCCCTTGGCGAGGAGATCCCGCGTGAGGAGCTGCTTCGCCGCTTGACAGACGCGGGATATGTGCGCGCAGAGGAAGCGGGGGGCGTCGGTCTTTTCTCAATAAGAGGCGGGATTATTGATATTTACCCGATGACGCTTGACGACGCGGGCAGCGATAACAGCGACAGCAGCAAAGATGGGAACGCAGGTGATATGAGGCTTGATCCCATGCCCGTTCGCCTTGAGTTTTTTGGGGATGAGATTGACCGCATATCCATATTCGACCCGGAAACGCAGCGTACAATTAATTCGGTTACAAAAACAACTATTTTGCCGGTGCGGGAGCTTTGTCCTCGGTATGAGGAGCGCAAGGCGATAGAAAAAGTAGCACGCTCGCTTGCAGAAAAAGCGAAAGATGAGACTATTCGCGCTCAGCTTTCATCGGAAGCGGAGTATGCTGCAAACGGCCTTTCGATTCCGTCGCTTGACAAATATATGAAGCTTGTTTTTGGTGGCGGGGTGTGTCTTCTTGATTATTTTGAAGACATGGGACGCATGGCAATAATTACAACGGACGTAAATGGCGTCAAAAAACGCCTTGATGGCTATATGTGGCAGCTTGGCGAGGATATAAAAGAAATGCTCGCTGACGGGCTTATTACGCCTGAGCTTGCCGAGTACTCATTTTATGAAGATAAACTTGATTTATTCCGCGAGAAAAATGCGCATGTAGCTTGCAGCACCTTCTCTCCGGCTGGAATGTCGGGGCGCTCTCTTGCAGGGCTTTACGGCTTCTCGTCGCGCCGCGGCATTGCTTACTCGGGCAATATGAGCCTGCTTGCCGAGGATGCTGCTTCCTTTTTGCGAGGGGGATATAAAATTGCCGTTGCTTGCGGCAATGAAACCGCAGCCGAGGTGACGGCATCCGCCCTGCGAGATGCCGGTGTAAACGCTGTTGCGGCACCTGATGTTTCATACAAGGATATGAAGCCGGGCGTCGTCTATACCATCCCTGCGGCTGAAGCCGAAGGATATGAGCTGCTGTTGTCAAGAATTGTGCTTTTGTCGTTTACATCTGACACCGAAAATAGGCGCACAAAATCTCACACAAGAGCAAGTGGCGCAGGACGCCGTGCAGGAACAGCATCGCAGAAAATACTTTCATATAACGATCTTACGCCCGGTGACTACGTCGTTCACGAGGCATATGGCATCGGCCGCTACCTTGGCATTGAAAACTTAACGACGGCCGGTGTATCACGCGATTATATTAAAATTCAATATGCCGGATCAGATCTCCTTTACCTGCCGACAGATCAGCTTGGGCTTGTTTCAAAGTATATAGGCGCAAATGCAGACGGCATTGTAAAACTTTCAAAAATGGGTGGTGCCGACTGGGTACGCGCGAAATCCCGTGCAAAAGCGGCAGCAAAGGACATGGCTAAGGAGCTTATAACCCTTTACGCTGAGCGTAAGCGCAAGCACGGTTATGCCTTCCCCCCGGACGATGAGTATCAGCGCGGCTTTGAGCTTGCTTTCGAATATGAAGATACAGAAGCTCAGCTGTTGGCGATAGAAGAGATAAAACGCGATATGGAAAGCCCATGGCCTATGGACAGGCTTCTTTGCGGAGACGTCGGTTACGGCAAGACGGAAGTGGCTCTCAGAGCCGCTTTCAAGGCTATATTGGCAGGAAAGCAAGTAGCTTTTCTTGTTCCGACGACTATTTTGGCGTATCAGCATTTCACGACTGCCATGGCGCGGATGCGTCCATATCCGATTACAATCGAGATGCTGTCACGTTTCCGCTCGCCAGCGCAACAGGAAGAAATTTTGCGCAAATTACGCCGTGGCGAGATTGACATGATAATAGGAACGCATAGGATTATTTCCCAAGACGTAAAATTCCGAGACCTTGGGCTTTTGATTATTGATGAGGAACAGCGTTTCGGCGTTGCGCAAAAAGAAAAGTTAAAACAGCTTGCCCGCGGTGTTGATGTGCTAACACTGACGGCAACGCCGATCCCGCGTACGCTTAATATGGCCATGAACGGCATCCGCGATATGTCCATACTTGACGAAGCGCCCGGTAACAGGTATCCGGTGCAGACATATGTGCTTGAACACGATGATGCTGTGATACTTGAGACCATACGCCGTGAACTTCGGCGCGGCGGGCAGGTTTTCTACCTATACAATAGGATTGACGGCATTCACATAGTAGCGGACAGGCTGCGCCGTTCATTGCCCGAGGCGAGGATTGCTGTCGCGCACGGTCAGATGAATCGCGAGCGCCTTGAGCTGATATGGCAATCACTTCTTGACGGAGAAATTGACGTGCTCGTGTCGACGACAATAATTGAGACGGGAATTGACGTGCCAAATGCCAATACTCTTATAATTGAGGACGCCGACAGGCTTGGGCTTGCCCAGCTTCATCAGTTGCGCGGGCGCGTCGGGCGCTCAGGGCGGCGGGCATATGCCTATTTCACATTCAAACGGGGGAAAGCGTTGTCTGAGGAGGCAACAAATCGACTTGAAGCGATTCGTGAGTATACGGAATTCGGCGCGGGGTTCCGCATTGCGCTGCGGGACATGGAAATACGAGGCACGGGCAATCTCTTGGGGCCTCAACAGCACGGACATTTAAACGCCGTTGGTTACGATATGTATATCCGCCTGCTTGAGGCCGCCGTTCTTGAAGAAAAGGGAGAGTTGGCGCTTGCCCAGCTGCCTGAATGTACAGTTGATTTGCGCGAGGACGCTTATCTTCCGCAATCTTATATCTTCAGCTCACGTCATCGCATGGAAATGTATAAAAAGATTGCAAATATTGAAAACGAGGATGATGTGCGCGATATGTACGATGAGCTTACCGACCGCTTCGGTGAGCCGCCGGCTGTGGCTAAATCCCTTCTTAATATCGCTCTCATACGGGGGCTCGGACGCGCAACTGGCATACGTGCGATTGAGCAGCGCGCCGAGGAGATAAGCATAAAACCGCATAAGCTTGAGATTGATGTGTGGGCAAAGCTTGTTGATGCTGTGCGTTGCGAGCGAAACCGTCAGCCGCGTATAGTTTCGGCGGATCCACCGTATATCACAGTCCGGCTGACATCAGGCGAGCGCCCAACGGCAGTTGTCCTTTCGCTGTTAAAGAAATTTATACAAATCAAAGACGGTGCGATGTAGACATAGAGTGCCGAATATTGCTATAATTATAGATGTTAATAAAAAATGCTTTTGTGTTCCAAGACGAGGTGTCGATATCGATGATGAAAAAACTCCCGATTATAAAGTTCACAGCGCTAATTATTGCAGCGGCAACCATTGCTATTGTGCTCTCTGCATGCGGCAATGCTGGTGAGCCGGCGCTTGAATACGGTGATATCGTCGTCACCTCGCGTATGTATGAATACTGGGCTGCTCATTATAAAGCCGTATTTATGCGGTCATACGCCGGAATTTCCGACACGGATGAGTTCTGGGACTCTGAGGCTTCGGATGGGATGACAGCGGAGGAATACCTTTCGAGCACTCTTCTTGAAAATGTCAAGAAAAACGTAGCCGGCGCGTGGCTTTTCGATTACATGGGGCTGAAGTTTACATCTAAAATGAGAAAAGAGATCAAAGAAGGAATAAAAAGCCTTCGCGATAATCTTACCGACGGCAAAAAGCGGGCTTTTAATGAGTATCTCTCGCAGTTTGGCATAAATGACGATATTTTATACGATATATACGTCATGGATGCGAAGGTTTCATACTGCTATAATTATCTTTTCGGCAAATCAGGTATAGCTGAAATATCAGACAACGATAGAAAAATTTTTCTTGATGAAAATTATACTCACATACAGCACCTTTATATAAACAATAAGTATAAATACGTTTTAGATAAAAACGGGAACTATACTTATGACGAACATGGCAAAGTTGTGACGGCAGATCTGACAAGCGAGGAAATAGCAGAGAAAGAAGAGGCAATTGCCGCTGTTGAGGGGGGGCTTAACTCAGAGGTGTCATTTGAGGAGCTTTGGGATGAGTATTCTGAGGACAAATATTATGAAAAAGGTTATTATATCTCATCTGACACGAAATTTATAACTGAAGTTGTCACAGCGGCATTTAAAATTGAAGTTGGCGAGTGGACAAAGGTCGAAACACAATACGGCGTTCACTTTATCAAGCGTTATGCGATGGGCGAGGCGCCGTGGAACGATAAAACATACGCCGATTTCTTCATTGACTTTGAAGACAAGCTCAAAGAATATCTTTTCACAAAAATGCTTGGTGAAATTACGGATAAGATTACAGTTTACTCTGATGCGACAAGCAAAATAAAACTTCGGGATGTCAAACCGAGTTATTATGTTTAAATGTACGGCACAAAAAACTGATAAAATTAAAATACAGAAGAAAAGCATAATCCAACGCTAAAATAAACTTATACGGCGCTTTTCGCGCCAAAAGAAAAAGGCAGTTATGACCGAAAGACAGAAAAAAATTAGAAACTTTTCGATAATTGCGCATATTGACCACGGAAAGAGCACGCTCGCTGACCGCATAATTGAGGCGACGCATTCCGTTGATGAGCGCGAAATGGAAGAGCAGCTTCTTGACAATATGGAGCTTGAGCGCGAGCGCGGCATAACGATAAAAGCGCACGCTGTCAGGCTTGAGTACAAAGCGGCTGACGGAGAGACATATATTTTTAACCTCATCGACACGCCTGGTCACGTCGACTTTAATTATGAGGTATCCCGCTCGCTTAATGCCTGCGAGGGGGCGCTTCTTGTTGTCGATGCGACACAAGGAATACAGGCTCAGACGCTGGCTAATGCTTATCTTGCGGCCGATGCCAATCTTGAAATCGTTCCTGTTATCAATAAAATCGACCTTCTTTCCGCCGATGTCGAACGTGTTCGCGCTGATATTGAGGATGTAATCGGCATAACAGCCAAAGGCTGCCCCGCTGTCAGCGCGAAGACAGGCCTTAATATTAACGATGTGCTCGATGCTATCGTCCGTGATATTCCACCGCCAAGCGGCGACGAGAACGCGCCTCTCCGCTGCTTGATATTTGACTCGTACTTCAACAGTTACCTCGGTGTCGTCGTTTTTGTTAGAGTTATTGAGGGGACACTGCGTCCCGAAGACCGAATAAAGATGATGAGCACGGGGAAAGAGTTCGACGTCGTAGAAGTCGGATACATGAAGCCTCTGGGTCTTGCAAAGGCTGAATTTCTTGCCGCAGGCGATGTCGGTTATATAACAGCAAGCATCAAAGATGTTGCAGATACTCGTGTCGGCGATACAATCACGACAGCAGAAGGCGGGGCAAAGGAACCGCTACCCGGGTTTAAAGCGTCAGTACCTATGGTTTTCGCCGGCATTTACCCCGCTGACGGCGCTGATTATGGAGACTTACGTGATGCGCTTGAAAAGCTTCAACTCAATGACGCAGCGCTGCACTTTGAGCCGGAAACATCGGCTGCTCTTGGCTTTGGTTTTCGCTGCGGATTCCTTGGCCTTCTCCATATGGAGATAATAGAGGAGAGACTTGAGCGCGAGTTTGGGCTTGACCTTATTACAACGGCGCCAAGCGTTATTTATGAGATTAAAAAGCGGGACGGGAGAGTTGTTCGCATCGACAACCCGACGAATTTTCCTCCCCCTGATGAAATCGAAGTTGCCCGCGAGCCTATTGTGCGCGCAAGCATAATTACGCCAACCGAATACATTGGCGGAATAATGGAGCTTTGCACCGATCGCCGCGGCGTCTTCCACGATATGAAGTATATTGACGCGACAAGAGTGGAACTTCACTACAGCCTGCCGCTAAATGAGATTATATATGACTTCTTTGATGCACTTAAGAGCCGAAGCCGCGGATATGCGTCGCTTGATTATGAGCCGGAAGGCTATGTAGACAGCCGGCTTGTAAAGCTTGACATTCTTTTGAACGGAGACCCGGTAGACGCCCTGACGTTCATTGTCCACGAGGAGAAAGCATACACACGCGCGCGTAAAATTGTTGTTAAATTAAAGGAGAACATACCACGTCAGCTCTTTGAGATTCCAGTTCAAGCTGCAATTGGCTCACGCATCATCGCCCGCGAGACTGTCAAAGCTCTTCGCAAAGATGTCCTTGCAAAATGCTATGGCGGCGACATAACGCGAAAGAAGAAGCTTCTTGAAAAGCAGAAAGAAGGCAAGAAGAGAATGCGTCGGCTCGGTACGGTTGAGGTTTCACCGGAGGCATTTATGGCTGTGCTCAAGTTTGACGACGAATAAGCAAATAAAATAATTAGCTAAAATATTAAGTTAATAAGCTGATAAGCTAATACGGTCGATGCAGCAATAAGGCATTCTGCGCTTTGTATTGTGTGAATTATTAAATATTAAATGGAAGGGATTATATTTTATGTTCATGATAAAGCGGAGGCATGGAAAGCGCCTCGGAATATATGTTCATGTCCCTTTCTGCGCCTCAAAATGCTCATACTGTGATTTTTATTCGTATGTGCCGAAGTCAACGCGTATCTATTCGGCATACGTTGACGCGCTTGCCCGGCACATGGCAAGTTATAAGGCGGCTTGTGCCGATTATTCCCCGGACACCGTCTATATCGGCGGCGGAACACCGACTGTCCTGCCGCCTGAGGACTTTTTACGCCTTATAAAAGCAATTAAGCATAATTTTCGCCTGCAAAAGGATCCTGAGTTTACGGTTGAAGCAAATCCTGGAACTGTTGACGTTGCAACACTATCCCGTTACCGTCGTGCCGGCGTAAATAGGCTGAGCATGGGGCTTCAATCGGCGAACAAAGCGGAGCTTGAAGCGCTTGGACGCAAACACACGCCCGCCGACTTTGAGAAAAGCTTTCGCGCCGCACGCGAGGCGAAGATAACAAACATAAATATCGATTTGTTGTACGGTATTCCATACCAAACATATAGAACCTTCATGAATTCCCTTCACTTCGCCCTTCGGTTGAAGCCGGAGCATATATCAATATACGGGCTGAAAATTGAAGAAGGAACTCCTCTTGCCGCATCTGTAGCAAGCGGAGCTTACCCCATGCCAAGCGATGAGATGCAGTTCGCTATGTATCGCGATGCTATTGATATCCTTGCGAAAAATGGATATGTTCAGTATGAGATAAGCAATTTTGCCCGCCCCGGCTTTGAGTGCTACCATAATATTAAGTATTGGCGATGTGATGAGTATCTCGGATTTGGCCCGGGTGCGCATTCATACTTCAACGGATACCGTTTTTCGTTTAAACGGAGCATATCTTCGTATATGCGCGGCGTCAATTATGTTTCTAACGAGGAAATGACAGACGAAAATGAGGTCATTCCGCTGCGGGAGCGTGTCGGTGAATATATAATGCTCCGCATGCGCATGACAAGCGGCATCGATTCGCGCGAGTTCTTCCGCTTATTCGGTAAAGATTTTACACGTACCTATGGCAAAAAGCTTGAGAGATTTGTCCCCGGCGGATATGTTAAAGTTAACGGCGGTGTATATAGCTTCACGCCTGCCGGTATGTTCGTTTCAAATTATATCCTCTCCGAAGTCTTAAGTTTCAACACTGACGGTACTTTTATGCTTGATTAGGGGATGGTATGTTTTAGATCCCGGACTTATTGTAAAATGTCTTTTTCTGGCGGGGGAAATTAACAATAAAACTTTATGTCAAAGTAAAAGAGCCAAGCACTACTTAAAAGGCTTGACTCTTTTTTATTGTTTTGTCTGGAAGAACAGAAAATCGTCTTTTTATTAGGTTAAATAATTCGATTTGTTATTGCAATTTAGAAAAGGCTTGTGTACACAAGCCTTTTTATTGTTTGATGATTTAGCATTATTAGTATCAATTCTTTTATGACTAATGAGTAAAACGTTATTTCAGCCGTTTGATGCGTATGCCAAAGCTTAAAATTGCTGCTATCTGGCAAGGGATGGCGGCGACGAAGAGCAGCCAAATGTTCAGATGAATGGTCAGCATGTATACAGTCGCGAAAACGTCCCATATGAGGGCGGACACCAGCCAAAACCGCTGCATCCGGGTGCCCCATATTGACGCAAAGACAAGCCCGACGATAAGCGACACGGGAACGGCAAAGAGGAAAATCAGCCATTCGATACGGTTCATAGTATAAAAGATGGTGAAGACAAGAAGGGCTATGAACCATACGCCGGCGAGAGATAATAATGTGATGATGATATGGTTGCGGCGTCTGTTGGCAGGCGGCAGAGGGACGCTCTCATCTGTTGTATCTGTTATCAGATAATCAACGGTGACGCCGAAAAGGTCGGCTATCTGCTTGAGGACAGATATATCGGGAATGCTTTCAGCACGTTCCCATTTTGAGACGGCTTTGTCCGAATAACAAAGACGCTGTGCAAGCTCTGCTTGCGTCAGGTGTGCGGACGTTCTCAGCCGTGCGATATTCTTCGCAACATTCTGTTTTATCTGATCCATAAAACACCCTATTTTTATTATAAAAACGGCTATTCTTCTGACGGTAGAGAGACAGATGACGGTAGTAGAGTTGTCTTTTTCGTCTCTATGCCCGCGTCTTCGGCGCAGAGAGACATAACACAAATGTGAGTTGAGTTAAAAAGTTATGGCGTGGTAATAATGATAATATAAAACCCGGATTTGTTACATCCGCAGGGAAATGTGGTTTTTCGCACCAGAGATTATATAGAGCGAAACATCAATATTTTCAAATAGTCACACAAAAATGCGAAAGGGAAAGCACAATATGAGCGAGCTTTTTATTAATGGAATTTCCATGATGCGCGGCGCCCGAAGCAGTATTTTGCAGTCATGGACAGCAGAGCAATGTTACAACGCAATATAACTGTGAAGCGCCAATCGCCCTTAACTTTTTATGAAAAATATTTATATTCATTATAGCATACATTGATTTTTCTGTCCATACCGGCTTTTCCACACATCGACACAAAAAAGGCACACACGACAACAAAAAGCATTGTAATAAAAGGGGCGCCCTTATCAGGTAAAAAGGCACACATAAAACATGATGTAGTGTGCAATATACTTAAGGAGGCGCTCAGCGATGCTGTTATAAAAGTTAATACGCAAAAAAGTTAAATAGTGCATAGAAATGTGTGCCGGGCACAACATAAAATAAGACAAATAAACAATGTTGCGACTTGTGCCATCTTTTCTTTTAAGATACAATGCTTATTATAAGAAAAGTAATAGAGAATATTTGGAGGCACATTGATGTCATCGAAGAAAATTTTAAAACAAAAACTTGACAACAAAAACAATCAAAATTTATTTTTGGAGATAGGGACGCTTTTAGCGGGCAGCGCATTATACGCCTTATCGCTGACCGTTTTTCTTTTGCCCTCGCGCACGGTTATGGGAGGCGCAGCTGGCATAGCGACTACGCTTAATATTTTGTATGGGGCAGACGTAGGTATGATCATCATTGCGCTGAACATACCTCTTGTATTAATCGCGCTGAAAAAGTTCGGATTCCGCTTCCTTTCTAAAACTATTATTACTATAGTTATCTCATCTGTCGCAACAGATCTTCTGACATTTTTACCTGTTGCGCTTGATGATCCGCTTCTATGTGCTTTTATGGGTGGTGCCATGATGGGCGTTGGCACGGGCGTTATGATGACACGCGGATATAATACCGGCGGCAGCGATCTTGCAGGCTTAATGTTGAGTCAAAAAATCAAGCGCTTTTCAACAGGGCGGATGATATTGACAATTGACTTCTTTGTTATTGTAGGTTCGGCTATTGCACTTAACAACTACACGGCGATACTGTATTCGCTGATTGCAGCAACGTCACACTCATTTGCCGTTGACTTTGTTCTTGACGGAAGCAGGGCAGCAAAATTAACGTTGGTCATTTCGGATAAATACAATATAATATCGGATGCTATATTTCGCGAGCTTAACCGCGGTGTTACGATTTTAAACGGGGTTGGATGGTATTCGCGTATGAATAAAAATGTCATAATGTGCGTTGTTAAGCGTCAGGAACTTTATATTCTCAAAGACATTGTCAAGCAAGCTGACCCCTCAGCATTTATGATTTTATCAGATGCAAGAGAAGTCATGGGCTACGGTTTCAGCGAGATTTCATGATACACACAAGAAAAAAATAGATGGAAAATTAAAGAATTAAACATAAAAGAGTACACTATACAGGCATTAGTATTTATCATGACAAGATATTGAATTATACAACAAGACATGATATATTAATATCATAGCAAATAAAAAAACAAGGAGAATTATCAAAATTTATGTCGACATTAAGCGGAGCATGTATTATAGCACAATCTGGCGGGCCGACCGCAGCAATTAACGCGAGTACGTATGGTGCCATAATAACCGCAATGAAACGCAGGGAAATAACACGGGTTTTGGGCGCTCGGAACGGTATTCGCGGAGTTCTTGACGATAATTTAGTAGATCTTGACAAGGAAGAGCCATATGAGCTTGAACTTTTAAAATATACTCCCTCAAGTGCCCTCGGCTCATGTCGTTATAAGCTCAAGGATCCCTCCGAGGACGATTCTGATTATAGGCGCATCCTTGATATTTTCGTTAAGTATGGTGTCCGTTATTTCTTTTATAATGGCGGCAACGACAGCATGGATACATGCAACAAAATATCGAAGTATTGCCTTGAACACGGCTATGAGTGCCGCGTCATGGGAATACCTAAAACAATAGACAATGACCTTGTTGAAACAGATCATTGCCCGGGCTATGGGTCTGCTGCAAAGTACATAGCCACCTCAATGATGGAAGTTTACAAGGACACCCATGTATATGACATCGGCACAATAACAGTGATTGAGGTTATGGGGCGCAACGCCGGCTGGCTTGCTGCAGCCTCATCGCTCGCCTCGCTCAAGGGCTGCGGTCCCGACTTGATTTACCTGCCGGAGGTGCCCTTTGACTTTGACAAATTTCTCGAAGGGGCTGATTATTTCTACAAAAAGAATAACCACTGTGTCATAGTAGTTTCAGAGGGCATACGCGATAAAGATGGGCGTTATATAGTAGAATATGCCTCATCACAAGCACGGCAGAAGGATAGCTTCGGCCACGCGCAAATGGGCGGACTTGCTGCATATATAGCGGATGCTGTTAAGAATCATATAGGAGCTAAGGTTCGCGGCATAGAACTGTCGCTTCTCCAGCGCTGTGCTTCTCACTGGGCGTCACATACTGATATTGACGAGAGTTTTCGTGCAGGGCGTGCGGCTGTTGAATATGCTGTTGAGGGACTCACGGGCAAAATGGTAGGATTCCAGCGTGTTTACGACCAAGGTGGCAATTATCGTTGTGATATAAAGCTAATCGATCTTGAAAAAGTCGCAAACAAAGAGAAACATGTTCCCATCGACTGGATTAACGCTACCGGCGACGGCTTAAACGAAAAATTCTTCGACTATGCTCTTCCGCTCATACAAGGCACGGTCAACATCCCAATAGAAGATGGTCTGCCGCGTCATGCAAGGCTGAGAATGGTCAAAGCTATGGTTTAAATTATTAAATTGAAGGGTAGCCTCAGAGGGTTGGCGAAAGCGCCCGAGGGGCTGCTTTTTTGCTGAGAAAACTCTATGCCGTGCGTTATAATTCACCCCTCTCGACGCAGGGCAAGCAGAGTGGTATAATTATATAAAAGCGGTGTGTTTTACACACATCAAGGGAGGCTCATTTTGCGGCGGACAGCGTTTGATCTTGGAAAAACATTTACCATCACAATAGTCATGCTAATACTGCCCTTTATCGTGGGCATTATCAACATAGGTACTGTTGTCGATTATAAGCTTGGCGTTGCAACAGCGCTGCACGCAGCGCCGACATTTATATTTTTCGCCGCATGGGCACTGTTACTTTTCAAATCACGCTCTCAGTTGATCCCGCTTTTCATTTCGCTTTTATACTGTGGCATCTGCTCGGTCGGTGCGGCATACATCGCAAATGTAGCATTCCCTTCATCTTCCGTCGGCTCATCGGAAGCAGCAACTCAGAGCATCATATCAATACTTGACAACATCCTTATGCCTGTTTACGGGCACTGTGTTTTCTTTGACGAGCCTGATGCTGCTTTTTACTACTCATGTTCAGCGATTAGCGCTTTTTTCACCGCAGCGTCTGTATATCTTATCATACGATGGTTTGTTATATACTCAAAGGAGAAGAGACTTGGCATCGTATATAATAAACACGGGGAGCTTATAAAATAAAAAAGCGGCAGATAGTAAGGTTAGGATAGTGAAAGAAAAGGCAGATTAGAGTATATAAACGCATCCGCCACGCGAGTTTTTACTGTCTGACCCAGGAGGAGACCGTATAATGAAAATGAATACAAATAGAAGCGATGGTGCAAATAAAACTACAAAATCTGCGCCAAAAGCGGCTCCAAGAAAAAAAGCCGACGCTGCTGACTGTACGAACTGTCTTCACTATGATTATGACGAAGAATCAGAGGAGCACAGTTGCCGCATGATGCTTGATGAGGATGAATATTGGCGCTTATTGTCAGATGATTATTATGTTTGCCCATATTACAGAAAGTACGACGAGTATAAAAGCGCTCGTATGCAAAACTGACACAAAAAAGGGGGAGCCGCGCTGATTTAGTGCGCGGTGTGAATTACAATTTATGACAGGTGACGAAATTCTTGCAGCGGCAGCACAAAGAGGCGCATCTGTTCTCGGCTTTGGCATATCAAACGTGCCTCTTACCGATTTTTTATTAAAACGTGGCATCAGCGTAACCGTATATGATTCAAAAAAACGCGAAGAGCAGACCTCAGATATTGATGCATATAAAGCGCGTGGTGTGCGCTTTATTTTTGGCGAGGATTATTTAAAGAAGTTTGTTATCGCAAACACCTCCCATGGGGGCACTGTTCTTTTCCGCACGCCCGGAATGCATCCGGATTTGCCGGAAATAAAGGAAGCATTATCGCATGGGGCCATCCTGACAAGCGAGATGAAACTTTTTTATGAGCTGTGCCCGTCTTATAAGATAGGCATTACGGGGAGCGACGGTAAAACAACGACTGCAACGCTTGTGTACGAACTTCTGCGGGCTATTTTACCAAGCGAAAGCACCGTTGCTCTCGGCGGCAATATCGGAACACCGCTTCTACCTCGGTTGGATGAGCTTAGAGCGGGCGATTATGCTGTTACAGAGCTATCAAGCTTTCAGCTGATGACGTTTTCACGTGCGCCAGAGACAGCAATAATCGTCAACATATCGCCGAACCACTTAAATTGGCACAAAGATATGGATGAGTATATCGAGGCAAAGGCAAAAATCCTCGGCCCGGGCTGCAAAAGAGCTGTTTTAAACATTGGCGATGAGACGACAAGAGCGCTTGCCGATAAGACGGACGCTGAGACATTCTGGTTTATCGGCGAGGAAGTGACGGGCGGACCTTATGACGGTGTTGACAACATCGTGTGCCTCGCCGGTGATGATATTGTTCTTCGTCGCGAAGGCGTAGAGACATTCTTGCTAAAGCGCAGCGCGATAAAAATTCCCGGCCGCCATAATACGGAGCATTATATGGCAGCGCTTGCTGCTTTATATGGGCTTTTCCCAACCAAACGCATTGTCGCTTGCGCTGATATGGTTGCGCGCAGCTTTGGGGGCGTTGCACACAGGCTCGAGCTTGTGCGGGAGGAGAAAAGCAACGTAGGCGGCAGGGAGAGGAGCATTCGTTATTATAACAGTAGCATTGATTCAACGCCCAGCCGGACAGCAGCGGCGCTTTCCGCCCTGCCGGACTCTAAAATCGTGCTTATCTGCGGCGGTTACGACAAACACGTGCCTTATACTCCTTTAACGGAAGCTGTTGCGGCACATAAAAGCGTTGTGGCTGTAGTGCTCACAGGAGCGTCAGCTCAGCTTATAAACGATGCGTTTGATGAGGCAAAAGAGCGGGGGCTTTCGGTGCCGGAGCTTATCCATGAGCCGGATTTTGACACTGCTGTTCGTACAGCGTCGGCTGTGGCGCATGAAAAAGGCGCAGACACTGTTTTGCTTTCACCTGCTTGCGCCAGCTTTGATGCGTTCCAAAACTTTGAGGAGCGCGGGCAGCGCTTCCGGGACATAGTAAATAATTTACTTCCTCTTGCATGATTGGTATTGCCTTTTGTCGATATTACCTGTAAAATAACATTATAATTATCATATTAAGGATAGGGAGTGTTGTATGAGCGAAACAAATGCCCTTTATAGGGACACTGTAAAATCAAGGTTATTAAAGTTTGTTATATGGGCTGTCGTGTTTACTCTTGTTCGGCTGTTGCTCAATAATGCCATTGGCATGATCATCGACAAAGAATCTGTCATCGCATCGACACAGACATCAATACCTAAAGCGGGAACGGTGGCGGCCGAGTTTTCAAGCGTCCCCTTCCTTGTCGTTCTTGGCGACATAGCCGCTAAATGGCTATATCCTGTTGCAATGGCGGCTGCTCTTATCTATATGGGCTGGAAGCTGGCAGCGTGGATACCGTTTATCGGTTACGCAGCAGCTTCGGCTATATATTATTCGGTTGGCGTACAAGACCTTAAAACAGGACTTAACGGGCTTACATACTTTATACTCGTCCCTATTGCTGCTATTATCGTTGCTTTTCTTGCACAAATTTTTTATAACAAATCAAAAGCAGGCGATTATTTTGCTCTGCTTGTTGAGCCGTGCATCGATTCGAAAAAAGGCAAAGCGCTTGCACAAGCAGCAGCTGAAGCTGAGGCTAAAACTGTGACCGAGGACGAATCGAAAGCGGCGAATGAAACTGATAATACAACAGAAGAAACTTGAGGTTCAAGCGCGCACCCGTGCTGAATAAAATTTTAGCTAAATAAAACGGACTGATGGCAACATTATGGTTATCAGCCCGTTTTTATTGTTGCATAATTTGATTGTTGGCGCTGCGGTGACAAAGTCGTGTTATAATGGAGAAAAGCTAAAGCATTTTATGCCATGAGGTTTAATGATGAAAATGAACACAAAAAACATAGATGAGATATTTAACGAAATGCGTTTCTCGAAAAACAACGCAATAGAGGAGCTTTACAAGACATATTATAAAACGATTTACGGAACTGCTTTATCTGTATGTCACGATAGGGAAAAAAGCAAGGATATCGTACATAACGTGATAATGCGCTTATATACGCTTCCTATTGATAAGCTGCCATCGACTGGTGGGATGTCATGGCTTTACGCAGTAACAAAAAATGAAGCCCTTCAGTTTTTACGGCGAGAAAAAAACGAAGAGTCACTTCCCGAAAATTTCGACATTCCAATACAGCACACAGAAATAGATGATCTTATAGATATGGAACATTTTAACTCGCTCATATCGGGGTTAGGCGAACGTCAGCGGGAGATTGTGACGCTTCGGTTTGTAGCAGGCTTAACGTTTCGGGAAATAGCCGATGAGCTTGGTATGAAAGCCGGAACCGTTAGATGGCTTTATAGCTCGGCAATTATAAAGCTTAGAACGAAAATCTGCGTTTCAGCTGTATTGTCTGTGTTGTTCGGCGCGTCGTTTGCATATAAACTTTATTCAGATTTGACAGTTGGCGATGAAGAAATCAACGTTACGTCTTTGCCTTTGGGCAGCGTGAGTGCTACGTCGTTTGTGCTTGGTGCTGCCTTTATTCTTTCACTGACTGTTCTCTGTATTTATATCATAAAAGCAGCCAACCGGCAAAAACTCCTCCAAAAAGATAAAATCTTCGGTGAACAATGCCCGCATAGCAAAAAACAATATGTAAACTTTTTATTAAGCTCAAGCAAAACAGCCTCTTTTTTGCATCTATATTAACAGCAAGGGAAAACATATACGCAATATGAAACTACATGAGGAGTGAAAGACAAATCATGAAAAAGAAAGTGAGAGTACTTATAGCTCTTCTTAGCCTTGTCATCTTAGCTTCATCAATATTTACGACAAGGACGCTTGCTGTTGTTGGCTTCGATAACGGTGGGGACCCTGAGCTTCCACACATAACTGACATAAATAACACACTTAACGATGTCAGTGAAAGCGATTGGTATTATGACAGCGTTGTCTTTGTCAAAGAGCACGGCTATATGACAGCCGATAATTGCGAATTCCATCCGCACGAGGCAGTGTTGCGCAGCATGGCGGTGGAGGTCATATACCGAATTGCTGGCATGCAAGCAAAAGGGTATAACCCCTTTTCCGATGTTGCTGAGGACGCTTATTATATAGATGCAGTTTCCTGGGCGTCTGAAGCGGGGATAATTTATGGGTATGGTGACGGTAAGTTCGGGCCAAATGACAGCCTGACAAGAGAGCAGATAGCGATGATATTCTACCGCTATGCGCAAACATTTGGCGAAGGATATGCATACGAGGATGAATATACTCTCAGCTATCTTGATTATTTTGATGCCGATGAAATTTATGATGGTGCAAAAGAGGCTGTTGCGTGGCTGACGTCAAAAGGGATTATGATCGGTGATGATAAAGGATGTTTCAATCCAAAGGACAACGTAACGCGCGCACAGCTTGCGGCTATTGTAAGGCGCTTTGAGGAAAATTTCTCTAAGGCAAAATTCTTCTTTGATTTTGAT